>CAZDNV010000047.1:0-13802 GCA_964506875.1 uncultured Candidatus Bathyarchaeia archaeon | reverse complement strand
TCATTCATGGAAAGCAGCAGCTGAGCTCATAAAGAAAGTGTCGTGGGGCTCACACTTGCCCTACTTCACTCTGACCCCAACGTTCAGCGTTTGCCCGACCCATGGCTACATGACTGGAGAGCACAAGCAATGTCCAACATGCGGGGCGAAGTGCGAGGTCTACTCGCGAGTAGTAGGCTACTTGAGACCTGTCGACCAATGGAATGATGGAAAACAAGCAGAATTCGCCATGCGCAGAACGTTTGACAAGTCCTCTGCAATACAAACTGCAGCCATGCCTGCTTGAGTGACAAACTCCATGAAGTTCAGTGGACTGCAGAAAACCAGCCTTGTGGACTTTCCAAATCGCGTAACGTCCGTGCTTTTTACTCCTGGCTGCAATCTACGCTGTCCCTTCTGCCACAATTGGAGGATAGTTTTGGATCCGAAGCCACCGTTTCTGAACGAGGAAGCAGCCCTGCAAATACTTGAAGACCGAAAGAAATACATCGATGCCGTGGTCGTAACCGGAGGAGAACCAACACTCCACAGAGAGATTCCGAAATTCCTGATGAAACTCAAAGAACGAGGCTTTGCAGTCAAGCTTGACACGAACGGTTTTCGCCCAGACGTGCTAGAAGAATGCATGCCATACGTGGATTACGTCGCACTAGATGTCAAAACCTCCTTGGAGAAATATGATCGCTTAGGAGCAAAAGACACGTCGGGATTACTGCAAACAATCGGAATGCTGAAGACTGGAAAGGTTGAATGCGAGTTCAGAACAACAATTGTGCCCGGTCTAGTAGACCAAGAAGACATGTCCAGAATCGGCGAACTCATCAGCGGCGCGAGATTATTTGCTCTTGAGCAGTTTGTTCCAGGTGACACATTGGACAAGAAGCTGAACACGCTTAAGAGCTACTCTTCGGAAACCCTCGTGGCATTTAGCGACATCATGAAGAAATACGCAAGCAACGTTGTACTCCGTATCTAGGTTCGATCTAGACGCTGCAGCCTTTTTTTCCTCAAAGCTCAACGAGCGGGATTGTACTTGCCTGTCTTGATCATGTTGCTTGCAGTTTCTGATTCACGTAGCGCGCACTAGCCTCGCTGAACCCAATGTCTGCCCGTGACGCTCCTTATCTTCTGCCAAATCTAGGTTTTTCTCCTAGATCTGAAGGCATTTATGGTCTCTTCAAGCTCTCAGAACCCGGGTTGTTTCCATTCGCTTCTCAAGTCTTGGCTTTGAGCGCAAAGTTTAAGGGCTGACTCGTTGTTTAGGTTTCGACTATTCTCAAGGTTGGGTAGACTGATTTGAGCACGCAAAAGGGATGCTTAGAAGAACAAAAAGCTGAGGTTTTGATCAAACTCAGAAAGTACAAGCTGATAAAGAGGCAGAAGCACGATGATGCTATCGGCTACGTTGTTGATATGCCGAAAGAGAAAGAAAAAGCGCTCATTTGGTGTATCCCTGGTGAAAGCACAGTCGGAATAGCCTGGATTAACCGCTTGCAGAAAGCTATGAAGGATCAGGAAATAGAACTGGGAATAATCGTAACGGGCGGTAGATACACACATGCAGTCAAGCAAGGAGCAAAGAAGAGGAAAATCGAACTCCTACCTAAGACTTTTCCAGCCTTCAATATCTTTGAACACAAGCTCGTTCCAATGCACGAAATTCTGAGCGATGAGCAGAGAGAACAACTGCTTAAGCAGTTGAGGGTCCAACCCTACCAGCTGCCACAGATCAGCTCTTCTGATCCAACAGTAAAAGCTATAGGTGCCAAGCCTAGCGACATACTGAGAATAATTCGAAACAAGAGTCCAACAGCAGGAGAACACATAGCTTACAGATATGTCGTAGAATAGACTAGGGCATTTTGTGAGCTCGTTGAAAAGAGAGATTATGAGGTCGCTGTTTCTACGTTTGCAGGCAACTCAGGGGTTTTCCTTCGCCTCAATATGACAAGTGAGAATGCTGAGCAAACGGCTGCCACTAGTGCTAAGGCAAGTACGATCACTGATTGGGGCATTGACCAAGTCTGCTCTGTCCCTCTTAAGCTCTCAGTGTCAGCTGCGATTTTCCCGATGTCTGCCATCACTGCTCCGACATGGGGAATAATGATAGTGGCAGTGTCTCCCCTTACCAAAGTGATCAGGCCTTTGAGTTCTCCTATGCTCGTCTGAATTGTTGCTTCAGTCCCATTGACTGCGACAACTTCCAGGTTAATCGTGTCGAGGCTGGCCTGAACCATTCCAAGTGTCGAACTTAGAGTCGCAAGCTGTCCGTCAATGCTCACGATTGACGCATTAATGGCTGTTAGATTCGCTTTTATTATGCCTAGACTTGGAATCACGATAGTAGCTATGTCTCCTCGTATCTCCTGCATCGTCAGATTCATGCTTGTTAACGTTGGACTCACTAGGAAGCATTTTAAAGATGTCCCGATTGATCTACTGCTGCCCGTTATGTAGCTTGCATTTGCCACTAAGGTATAGGTACCCTGCAAAGCGTTTCCTGGAATGGTATATTGAAGCTTGAACAAGCCCAAAGCTACATTCTCGCCTGTCAAGCTTTCGGTTGTCCCATCAGGCTTGCGTAACGAGGCATTCGTGATAGTTGCGTCAACAGCAAGTCCTTTGAACGTCGTTTGAACATAGAATTCAGCCGATTCTCCTCTGAAATACATTGCACCAACATCAATGCTTACGGTTAGAGGGGTCATGTCTAGGACTGAGAATTCTGTGAGCGCTTCGTTGTCTTGAGCATCTACCGCTTTGATAGTCTGGGTTCCGGAAACCGATACAGGCACGTTAAAGATGAATGCGATTTCGCCTAAGGTTCCTGCAGTTGCATAGCCAACAAACATGTCGTTGAAGGTTATTCTCATTTGGCTTCCAGCCACGAAACCTGTGCCGGTGATCATGGTTCTTGTACCTACAGGCCCTTCAGAGGGGTTTGATGATATTGTGAAGACCCTAAATTGCTTCGAAGCTGACTTGCCTGTGCTAGCGTCCACGACTCCTATCGTGTGGATTCCGATCGTAGCGTTTTCTGGAATCGTTAGGATGTATGAGAATTCGCCCTGGCTGTTGGCTGTGGTATTCCCCACATTTGTCCCATCCCAGCAAATTCGGAGGGTTCCATTCTTGGTTGCCAACTCCCCTTCTAAGGCAACCTCTGCAGCCGGTGAGCCTGCAGTTGGATTCACCGAGATCATAACGTAAGTTGACTGGGCAACGGTGTTTCCTAGCAGTCTTTGGGTGTCCTCGTTGGATGACTCGAAGTCGAACCCCAAGAGGACGATGTGCCCTGGGCTCGTTCTCTTGTGTATTACAACAGGATACGTTCCATCACTTACGATTGTATTGGCCTCGTCGGTTGCGACGAAGCTCACTGTGTGCGAGGGTCCGGCGAAAGAAGAGGATAGGCCTTCAGCTAGTGGGTCGCTTGAGTTGACCAAACGCAGAGTTGAATCAGTTCGCGGGTTCGTGCCTGAAATCTGCATGAATCCGGCACCTGTGAGGATACCGTAGGTAGTGCCATAGCCCCAACCACCATCACAGACAATCATGATTCCTCCGTTTTCCAGGAATACAGTGAGAGTCTGAGACCATGCATTGCCGATTGCTTCCAATTCTGGCAGGCTCGTATAATGCTGGTCAGGAATGAGCAGGATGTCTTTTCCAGGAAGCAATGACTCGAGCTGCGTATAATCCCAGAATTCCGTGAGGACATAGTTAGGGCCAAACGCTGATTCTATTGCTCTCAGCATGTTTGGAAACTCTTGAAAAACGTCGACATAAGCCATGTAGGCAAGTATGCGTGGGGCATATGCAACGACAACCGTTTTTGACATGACATTGTTTCCTGTGTCATTCTCTCCTGCAACTGGCATTGCGTGCGCTGTTACGTTGAATCTACCTATGCGTTGTGGAGTCCAAGAAAAGCTAATGTCACGGGATTCCCCGCTCAGTAGCACGACAATAGTGATATTCTCGATGATGGCGTCGTTGATCAGAACGCCTGCTTCAACGTTCGTCTCAGCGTTTAAGCCTTCATTCAAGATTGTTGCATTGATTTTTGTCGATTGCCCCAGCTCAAGGAATTTCGGTGTTCTTAGAGAAACGCTAATGTCATGAGCGAATTTGACAGTGAACCAGTATATCGTGTTCTTAAGCATGGCTTTGCAGTCATTATTCAATGTCCAATCATATTCTCCTTCGCCGTTCCAGAAGACGACTTTGCCAGGAAGGCCTTTTGTCGCGATGATTTTGTCATACTCCCCTCCTGTTAGGCCAGCCACCGTAACCGCGTTTTGACTAGTATCAGCCTTGGCTTTGTCGTAGTTGGCAAACCAAAAAGGAATTGTCACGTGATATCCAATCGGGAAGGCTCCAAATGGACCATTAACTATTGGATGTGTATTCTCAGTCACATAGAAATCAGAGCTTCCCGAATACGACCCAGTGCTCGACGAGCGAACGAGATTTGCCATAAGACTGTCGCTCGCGAGAGCCCCAGAGCCAGTCACAAGCAGGTTTCCGCCTTTGGACAAATATGAACTGAGCGTCGCGAACTCGTTTGAGGTTATTTGTCCTCCATCCTTGAAGAGCAGCACTGCCTTGTACTTAAGTAGCAAGCTTGGGTCCTCTGTGTATCGACTACCCATCCAACCATTGTAATTGTACAGGTCGTAGCCAACTCCGATGGAGTTCAATATGGGTGCTATCGTCATCAGCTCTGAGGATTCAGATATAAGCGCAACCTCTACGTAGCTGGCGTAAACCATTCTACTCAATGCGTTGTTTACTATGACACTTTCACCAGCTCTTGGGAGAGCATAAACTGTCACATTATATGACCCTCGTGTTGAAGGAGTCCATGAATAGTTCATGTCGTATGAACTGCCGTTGACGAACAATGGAATAACCTTGATCGGGGCTACTATCGTATTGTTTATGAAAAGCTCCAGCACTGCATTCGTTTCGTTTCTCAGTCCAAGATTGTACATTGTTACCGTCAGTATCGTTGTTTCATTGGGTTGCAGGTGCAGGGGTGCCTTCAGTTTCACGCCTAAGTCATGATTACGCTGTACCCCTATTGGCACGTTTGTGTCTTCCAGCAGCATTTCTTCGCTTAGTCCGGCGAAGGTGTTCCCATATTTCATGCTGATCCAAAGGCCTGACGTCTTGTCGTAGCAGAAAGTGTATGGAACGCCAGAAACTGTATAGGGTACTTCCCAGCATTCAACTGCGCGTGGACTTGGGACAAGTGTTCCCGTGCCGTTGACTGTAGCGTTGTCGCCCATGAAGCTGATGGTTGTACCCAAGCCTACATCAGTTTCTATCCATCCGGGATACCACATGCCTGCCCAAATTCCGCTTTCAACGAATCTCGTCATAGTGTTCACTACTAAGGCGCCTGTGATATTCATTCCAGTTGGGTCTTCAATCGCTAGCTTCACATACATTCTGTAAGGTTCGACGTAGCGTTCGTATGAGATGTTCCAGGATCCTGTAGAGATAACATATCCTGAATCGTCGCTGATGGCGAGAGTGTAGTTCGCGTATTGTCCTTCGATAGGCTTGATAAGCGGATAGTGGACACTGATCAACCTTGTCCTTCCGTTGTTGCCTGTCATGTTCTCTCCTGAAACAGGCGGGGCATACGCGGTGACATTATACGCGGCTACCAAGTTTGGCGCAGTCCATGCATGGCTCAAAGTATATTGTGCGCCTTTTACGAGTTCGACCACGGTAACGTTGCTGACGATTGTACCGTTGATTATAAGCTGAATGTCCACGTTCGTCTCGTTGCTTAAACCGCGATTGCGGACGGTTGCATTTAGGAAAGATGCTTGGCCAGGTTCAAGGTAGGATGGTGCATCTAGACGAACCGCAAGTTCATGTTCATGTACCTCACCTGCTAGCCAATCTATAATGTTGTTTGCAAGTGCAAGATTCGAGCCGAACGGTATATACTGGTCATTGATTGTATCTTGGTCAGCTAGCCCTATGACTCGGCCATCGCCCATTTGGGATACGGCAAGCATTGCTTCGATTCCTGGTCCGCCTCTGACTAGGTCAGTGGCGGCTGTGCTTACATTCAGATAAGCTCTTGGCCATCCAAAGTATACAGAGATCACTCCTTGAGTGACCGAGTGCGACGTGATATCCACCGTTGACCCGTACCACAACATACTCTCGTAGTTCCAAGTTATGCCTGCGAAGCTAGTGATTTCAGTATAGCTCCAAGGGGCTTGATCCCCAATTACTAATAGGCCCCCACCGTTCAACACAAAATCCTGTAATGCCGTTATTTCGCCTTGCGAATAGGCGCTCCCAGCCTGAGCTACTACGAATATGTCGTATCCGGCAAGCAATTCCGGCGTTATCTCTCCTTCTTCGTAAGCATCGATGGCATAGCCTCTGTTGGTGAGGTTTGACGTCCAGATGCTGTATCCACTCATTGGATCGGACAAATGCGATTGATCAAATAGCACAAAGGCGACGACGGTTTTGACTTTTATGCTCATCGTAACATTGTTGTTGCCGATCGTCATCTCTCCTGGAACAGGCACCACATAGAGAGTGACATTGTATTCCCCTTCTGCAGAGGGATTCCATGCCAAGCTCACTGAGGCAAGTGAGCCGCTTGCTATGTGACTGATAACCGTAGAACTCGTGACGTTTGAATCTACAAGAAGCTGTGCCATGACATTGTCTTCATCGTTCTCGCCAAAATCCAGAATATCAAAACTTAGAGTGACCGCTTGCCCTGGCTGAATAAGCTTTGGCTCGTCATGCTTGAATATGAGTAGGTCGTGGTCTGGTGGCGCATTTTCCACTGCCTTTTTGGCGTTTATTCTGCCATACCCGAAATAATCGTCAAAACCAGGGTTTCCACGGTCGTCCGCCGTGGATCTCAGTTGGACTCTTATCCAGCTTGAGGTAGCGTTAGGGAACCGGCTCTTGATCAAGGCGGCTTCTCCAACAACGTGAGGGCAGGCCATTGAGGTGCCACTCAAGTAATCATAGTTTTGGGTTCTGCTATATGGAGGGTCGTTCAAGGTCACATGATACGTGGGCAGGGTAGAGTATACGTTTACCCCAGGTGCTGCGACTTCCACCCAGTCTCCGAAACTGGTGAAAGATGCTGGGGCATCAAATTGATCTGTTGCCGTAACGCCAATGACTTCGTCGTATGCAGCAGGGTAGCTTTTGGTGTTGGAAGCAGAGTTCCCTGCAGCTGCAATTATTACCACCCCTTGGCTATGGGCATATTGTATCGCATCGCGGATGAGATAACTCTCTTCAGTTCCTCCCCAGCTGTTGCTGAGAATATCTGCTCCTTGATCGACTGCGTGGATGATGGCGTTGGCAAGATCGTCGTCCCAGCCTCCTCCCGAAAAATCTATGCCCTTTTCAGCCATGATTGAGACGTTGGCTAGACCTGCGATGCCTTTGGTGTTGTTTATGACTGCCGCGACTATTCCTGCGCAATGTGTTCCATGACCATTGTCGTCCAACGGATCGTTGTCCTCGTTGACCCAGTCTCTACCCAAGGGCATGTAATTGGCTGCAAGGTCAGGGTGGTTGTAGTCAATTCCGGTATCGATGACGGCTACGAGAACGTCGTGACTGCCAAGAGTTGTGTCCCAAGCATTATCTGCTTCTATCTTCGTCGGGCCCCACTGTGTCAGCCAATAGGGATCGTTTGGAATGAATTGAGCCTGAAACCTTATTCTTGGCTCCGCGTATCGAGCTAACCCTGCAGCTTGGACTATATCTCCCAGTTCGAGAATGCCCGCCGATGGAACGTTAGCAACGACGGCAACAATCTTGTTCTGTATCAAAACCGTCTTAATGATCTTTCCATATACTTGGGCTATTGCTTCGGCCAGTTCGCCACAAGCTCTTGGTTGAGCATTGTTGACCCCGATAACCATCATCATGGAATCTTCAATTCCGAAACTGCCCCGTTCGTTGTTTCCTCCGTGCTTGTTTCCATCTGAAGCACTCAGTTTCCAAAGATCTAGAAAGGCGCTTTCTATCTTGCGTCTATCAGGCTGTCCTGAACTAGTATCAGTGACACGTCCAGTGTCAGCAGAACGAGACGAAGACCCTTCTCTGGTCAGAGTGTTACTCACGTTTCTGCTTACTCCCGACGAAACTGACACGAGAGCTGCGTTTCCGGTGTTGGCCACAAGTATGATGGTAATAGCTACAGCCACTAGAAGACACCTAATAGGTTTGTACAAGACGTTCACACTCAACATATCCTAGTTTGTGCTTCTCGATATTTAAAACTGTTATCTGGCACAAGCCAAGCATGATATGCCTTTTTTCCGGAAGCCAACGTGCAACGACTTACAGTGGCTAGGCCACCGCTTTTTCATATGTGAATTGCCTTCACACGTTCTTCTTCGTCAAGGTCTACTTAGTGTCTTCAGTCTTCGGCTTTCTTTCAGTTTGCAGCTCATGTAAAATCACTAGGGCCTCACCCAAAGGCATGCCCAGCCTAGCGGCCAGTTCTGGAGGTGTTATCTCAGGTTTCTCGGGAAGAATCACGTTTCTTGCGTATGACTTGTGGTTTGGATACATGACTAGAGAATGAACTGTCTCGACAAGTATGAGCCAAAGACTTCCTTTTTGATATTCTTCAAGGCTCATATGACATCAATATCTCATTGGCTGATGGCCGGTTATTCATTTTACTTCTTGCCGTAAGTTATATCTCTTTCATGGAGATGATTAGAAGCTTCAGATCTCTGGCAGCGAGTTGAGAACTGATGCCTATCAAAGCTGTTGTCTTTGACCTTGACGGGACGATTGCAACATTTAACGTAGACTACAAGTCTGTTAGGGCCGACGTTAGGAGTCTGCTCATAGACGCGGGCGTGCCAGCGTTCGACCTTTCCACGAACGAAGCCGTCTTTGAGATGCTAGGGAAAACCGAGATCTTTTTGAGAAATAGGGGCAAACCCGAGAAGACAATTGAGGACATTCGAGGTCGAGCGTTGGATATTGCCGAGGATTACGAGTTGGAAGCTGCAAAGAGCACAAGCTTGTTACCCGGAGCTGTTGAAACGTTGAAAGCCATCAGAGAGATGAAACTGAAGATTGGCCTGTGCACGATCAACAGCCAAAGATCCGTGAATCATATTCTTGAGAGATTTAGGATAACTGATTACTTTGACGCGATTGTGCCGAGGGAAAAAGTGAGGCATGTTAAGCCTAGCAAGGAGCATCTTGAGGCAGTGTTGGATCTGCTCCATATCGATCCAAAAGACATCATGGCTGTCGGTGATGGGACTAGCGACATGAGATGCGCGAGGGAATTGGGAGCCATGGCGGTAGGCCTACCGACCGGGGTTTCTTCACAAGAAAACCTAATCAGGGCGGGAGCGAACTACATAATCACATCGATAATTGACTTGGCAGCACTAATAGGGCAGATTGAAGCATCATCAAAAACATAGAGTATAATCCCTAGGAACGGACAACACGCCTCCTGATTTGTGAAGAAATCGCACACTCGCTGTCTAAGGAAACGCAAAACCAGGCATTGTACTTCTACTGACGCGCCTAGGGAACGGCCAGCTCAGAATGGGGAAGTAAACGTGCATTGGCTTGAGCCCGAGGCAGTAGAAGCGCAGATCCTGTTCGCTGAGTCAGTTCTCGAAACGGTCAAGCTTGACGAACCTGCCATCATGGAGCGAAGCTTAGAAATGCTTCCTGCCAGGTTCCAAGTCCATGGAACATTGAGGGTATTCTCTGCATGGCTTGTTCCGACTTCGCTTGGCGACGGCAAGATTCGTCACGCCCACAGGCTCCCTAGAGCTCTAACTGGCTAAAAGGGCGCAGTTGAAAAGACATTGCTCAGCAGGGCGGAGAGCCTGATGCAAGTGGCGCGTGCTATCAGGGCTTGTGATATTGCGGGTTTGGTAGGAATCCCTTTTTGTTTGGAGCCAGAAGATGAATGTCGAGGAGAAGGCGGTAGAGAACGAAATGTCGCAGAAGAAGGTAAGGAGCTTGGATGAAGAAGCCCTCTGGGGTTTCATGAAATCGCATTCTTTGCGTTACGAGTATTGGAAACGAGGAGATCTTTTTCTTGTGGCCCTTCAAACGTTGCCTAAGCAAGCCAAAGAGGAGAACGTCATTGACAACCTCCTAAAACTGATGTCCGAGAACAAGAAAAGACTTAGTGATGAAGCCCAAACTTGACCTCTTATCCACCCTTCGCCGGTCCTACATCGGAGAACGCAGCGTCAGCAATGAACTAAGAAAAAGCGACGTATCTCTTGCTATGCTGGCACAAAGTGATATCTGGGCCATTGTGGCCATTGTGCAGTGGGAGTACAAGCCTCAACTCTCATGTCGAGTGGCATTCCTATCTTTACTTGTTCTGGGGAAACGTTCTTGATCATGCCTGGGATTTTCACTCCGCTTTCCAGTTGAACGATGCCGACCGTGTATGGCGCCATTTGCTGAAACTGGCTAGGTGCCACATGAATGATTGTGTATGTAAGCAGTTTTCCTCTTCGAGAGATGTCCACCCAGCTGAAATCCTTTGATAGGCAACGGTCACACAGGGGTCGAGGGGGAAAGTGCAGTTTTCCGCATTTCTTGCATTTTCCGCCTGCTAGTTTTCCTTGGCCCATATTCTTGTAGAATTGCTCCATAGTGAAAGGCTCTTGTATGCTCATCCTAGTCTCTCCTATAGATATGAACGGCGGCGGTTGCGCCTGATCCTCCCACGTTGTGTGTCAAACCGATCTCAGCTCCTTTCACTTGCCTCTTATCAGCTTGGTCGGTGAGCTGCAGATATATCTCGTAAGCTTGTGCAGTCCCTGTTGCGCCGACCGGATGTCCCTTGGACTTCAAGCCGCCACTTGTATTAACCGGTATTCTTCCTCCGAGCTTTGTTTCGCCCTTTTCAATGATATGTCCACCTTCGCCTGGCTTGCAGAACCCTAAGTCTTCGTAGGCTATCACTTCGGCAATCGTGAAGCAGTCATGGACTTCTGCAACGTCTACGTCTTCAGCTTCTACTCCAGCCATGTCATAGGCCTGTCTAGCCGCCATTCTTGCTGCAGCGAGCGATGTGAAGCTTTCTCTTTCGTACAAGCCTATCGTGTCGCTTGCTTGCCCGGAGCCTATTATGTGAACGGGGGTATCAGTGTACTTCGCGGCCATTTCAGGCTTTGTTATGACCAAGCAGCTTGCGCCATCGGTTATCAAGGAGCAATCATAGAGTTTCAGGGGCCAAGCAACCACGCGCGAAGACATTGCTGTCTCAAGCGTTATTTCTTTCTGGATCTGCGCTTTCGGGTTCATGCTCCCATGATAATGGTTTTTCACAGCCACCATTGCCAGATCCTTTTCAGTTGTGCCGTATTCGTGCACGTGCGCTGTAGCCATCAGTGCGTAAAGGCCTGGAAATGTTATTCCCTGCCATTGTTCGAATGGAAAGTCGGACGCCATGGCAAGATACTCAGTGACTTCAGCTGTGCTTCTGTGCGTCATTTTTTCCACTCCGCCTACCATGACTACGTCAGCTAGGCCTGAGAGCACAGCTTTGATAGCAATCCCCAAGGCTGCTCCAGAAGACGCGCAGGCTGCTTCTGTTCGTGTGGAAGGCACGTGCAACAGACCTGCCCAGTCTGCTATCGTGGCTCCAGTGTGTCCCTGATGCTCATAGGATTCGCCCATCTGTCCGACGTATAGTGCCTTGATGTCTCTTTTTGGGTCTAGGTTTGGGCATCGGTCATATGCTTCCTTGGCTGCTTGTGCAAATATCTCTCGTCCATAAAGGCCTTCTAGCTTTCCGAATTTTGACAAACCTGCAGAAACGATGGAGACAAGCGGTTTGCCTTTCAAACTGAATTTCCCCTTCATAATCTGATTTGAGAAGGGAGATTGTATTGGATCGGATATTTAAGCTTCTTTTGGCGAATAGAGGCTTCGCAACGAGCAGGTTTCTGAAAAGATCCTTTCGAAAAAGGGGTTGTGGCTTTGGAAAAAGCCCTAGAGAGCTATTTGGATCCGAATGTCTTCTTGACCCATGCCGTTGTGCGTTCCATGTCTTCTCTGAAGCGTTTTAGCTCTTCTGGCGTTCTCTTGGGAGCCACTGGCTCTTCGGCGGGCGTTCCATAGACGTCCAGTAGGTCGCCTTTCGGTTGCTTGGCAATGTGTATGTTCACTTTCAAGCCTATGTTCACTTTTTCAGGATCTATTTCTCTCATTGTCATTGGTAGGCATGTGTTTGTACCGTTGATCCTGATCATTGCTCCGACTAGCGGTTGCAGGTGTGCCATGGAGGGCCATGCTATTGCCATAATTGTGTAAGAGTGGACTTCGCCTTTCTTCGGAAGCTCAACCCATTCTGTTTCCTCTAGTCTGCACTTAGGAGTGAAGCAATGTGCTCGTGGCGGGCAGTAGACAAGTCCGCATTTCGGGCACTTCGTACCATACAGTTTTCCTTCTAGAAGTCCCATGAAGAATTTCGAGACCTTGCCATAGCTGTGGTGGAACATGCTGCCGTGTGGTCGGTGTACGACTAGGAACTTCTCAGGTTTCAGGTCGTTAAGGGTTGGGCCATCATTCATCTCAATGATCTTGTAGCCCTCGGGTCTCCAGCCGCCTTTGTGTTCCCATTCGGTCCACCATTTCTCGTCGTAGGCTGATTGTTTGATGATTTTTTCTGATCCAGGTTGCTTCATCGTCTTACACCTCCAAAACTACCGCGCCTGCTTGGCATCCTGTGCCACCGTGCCCATGTATGAAACCCTTCTTGGGACTGCTTAGTTGTCTGCCAGGCGCGCCCCATTTCTTTCCAATTTGGTTGCTCAGCTGCCAGTAAACGTCTACTGCTTGTGCGATTGATGTGGATCCGACTGCGTGCCCTTGAGCCGTTAGCGCTCCGCTGAGTTGGCATGGAAGTTCCCCATGTGGTTGAATCACGTCGTCTCGAAGCAATTTCTTTCCTTCGCCTCGCTTGCAGAAGTCGAAGTCTTCAAGTCCAGCTAAGACCACGCCCGCATAGGGGTCGAAGATTTCGACAAGGCTCATTTCCTTTCGTGGATTCTTGACTCCAGCGTCCTTGTACGCCATTCTTGCAGACACTCTCAGCGCACCGAAGTTGAGGAGGTCAGGGTAGGGTGACATTGGTTTTGGTATGCTTTTTGGCCAGATTTTCTCATCTTCAGGATACAGGCCTTTCCATGCTGGATTGTCTGGTCGGTCTCCTGCCCTCATTGTGTCCGTGCCAAATCCTACTCCTGTTATCCAGACTGGGTTGTCGGTGAATTTCTTCGTGGTTTCTTCGTTTGCCAAGAGCAGCGCTGAGGCACCTTCGCTTGTCATTGCACATTCGTGGAGTCTATATGGCCATGAAATCAGTCGGGACTTGTAAACGTCGTCGACGTTGATCTTGCTGAAGCCGTGTTGAGCTGGCCACTGTGCGTAGGGGTTGTCCAGAGAATTGTTGTGGTTTAGCACTGCAACTTCTGCCAAGTCCTCCTCAGTGTCACCATAGACATGCATTCGCCGAGCTTCCATTGTTGCGTAGAATGCGTTGTATGTGAAGCCTGAGACAAAGTCCCAGTCGGTGTCTCCTGCGATAGCAATGGCCTCGTTGACTTTCTGAATGGGGAGTTCATCCATTTTTTCCCATCCGACCACAAGAACCATTGGGAACATGCCTGAACGTATCCATAAGGCTGCGTTTATTACTGCGTCGATTGGGGTTGCGCCGCCAGATTCAACTCTGTAGGCTGGTACGCCGCTTAAGCCTAGATAGTCGTGAATTATCC
>CAZDNV010000046.1:0-13835 GCA_964506875.1 uncultured Candidatus Bathyarchaeia archaeon | reverse complement strand
TGAGAGCTTTTCACTTTCACGTGTATTGCAGTTTCTCCGCCTATCGTCTTCTTCAGGACATAGGGTTTGTCGAGTGCAGCAATCTTTCCTTTTTCCATCACCGCAACCCGATCACAGAGCTCATCAGCTTCGTACATGTCATGACTGGAAAGAACAACGGTTTTTCCGTCATTCTTGAGGTTTCTGATTAGATTCCAGAATTCTCTTTTGATCGTCGGATCGAAACCTACCGTCGGTTCGTCCAGAATCACGATGGGTGGATCATGAATGATCGAGGCGGCGAGATTTGCGCGTCTTTTCATTCCGCCTGATAGTTGCTGGACTCTTCTGTCTAAGAACTCGCCAACCCCCAGAACTTTGGAGGAGAAGTCAACCCGCTCCTTGAACTTCCTACTCTGAAGTGAATGAAGAGAAGCTGAGAAAGCGAGATTTTCACGTACACTTAGCAAGTCGTAAAGCAAGGTTTCCTGAGGACAGAATCCTATCAGACTGCGAACCTTGTAAGAATCCTTGACCAAGTCAAAACCGCCGATGGTTACCCTGCCTTGGTCAAACCTTCTTAGGCCGCAAAGAATCTCCATCAGCGTTGTCTTGCCAGCTCCATTTGGGCCGAGAAGCCCAAAGATTTCTCCTTCTTCAACTCCGAAGGAGACGCCGTCAACAGCAGTTATGCTTCCATAATGCTTGACCAAGTTGTCGACTTCAATAATCACGCTTTCACCTGCTAGCTGGGTGACAACCAACCTGAAGGTTAGCAATGCTATTCTCCTACGATTAAAACCTTTTCTGTAATGATTGAGTACTCGCAGAGGCCGAGTGGGCTTAGAAGCTGCAACGCATATTAGGGCTCAGAGGCCTAGGATCTTCAGTAACATAAGGAAGGACATGTCCACGGGTGGAAAGCCAAGATTGAAGGTGACTCTGATTACTGGGCGAACCATAGAGCAGGGTGTGGGGAAAGAAAAGGGGAAGCTCTCAAAAGAATATGTAGCCAGCGTTTCTGTCTGCTATATTGACCCTGAAGATCTGGAAAAACTCGGAATAAAGGACCATACCAACGTTCTGGTATCCACAAAACATGGTTCAGTCGTAGTTGAGGCGGCAAAGTCGATGAGAATGCCGCATGCAGGAATAATCTTTATCCCATATGGTCCTTGGGCAAACATTGTGGTGGATCCTGAGACTGACAGCATTGGAATGCCTTCGTTGAAAGGAATAGCAGCAGAAGTCGAACCGTCCCCTGACAAGCATGTTTCAGGCTTGCCAGAACTACTCAGAGAATGCTATGGAAAAGGGCGTAACTAGCGTGCGCTGGTTCCAATATGCGTCGCTTCTTGCGGATTGACTTATCCAAAAGATTTAATGAATCAGCAGAGGTTCTAGCAGCCAAGGAACAAGGTGTGTCTGAGGGCCGTTGTCAGTAGTTAAGGCAGTGACATGTCCAGTTTGCGGATGCTTATGCGACGATCTGGAATTGACTCTGCGGAACGGAAGAATCATGGAAGTCAAAAATGGTTGCGCCTTGAGCGAATCAAAATTCCTAAGCTACAACGAAGGCAGAGTCCTCAGGCCTCTGGTGCGAAAAAAGGACAAGCTTGTCGAGACTTCGCTCGGAACGGCCATCAAGACCGCGGCAGGAATTCTGGTTAAAGCAGAATACCCCTTACTTTACGGTTGGAGTTCAACCAGCTCCGAAGCCATACGCATCGGTCTTGAGTTGGCTGAAGAAATCGGTGGAGTTATTGACAACACGTCTACAGTGTGTCACGGCCCGTCTGAATTGAGCGTTCAAGAGGTAGGTATTCCAACATGCACCCTCGGGCAAGTAAGGCACAGAGCAGACTTGGTGATCTATTGGGGGAGCGATCCATGGAGTGCACATCCTAGGCACATCGAAAGATACACGAGTTTCTCCGAAGGAAGGTTCGAGAAAAGCGAATGGAAAGGGTATCTTAGCAAAGTCAAGGCATCAACCCTGAAGAAGAAGGTTGAGAGTGCTCTGAGACGAGTGCTCAAAAAGGAAGAGACTTCATTAACCCCACCAAGAAAGGGGCCACTTCCAGCCCTTTCAAAAGAAGGAAGAAAGCTAGTCGTAGTTGACGTTAGAAGAACGAGATCTGCCGAAGTAGCTGATTACTTCATTCAAGTTGAGCCAAACAAGGACTATGAGCTCCTACAAGCTCTGAGAGCATTGATTACTGACCAGGAAATCGACGTAGATGAAGTCGCGGGTGTTCCCACTGAGTATTTGGAGGAAATTGCTGAAGTAATGATCAACTGCAGCTTCGGAGTCATTTTCTTCGGGCTTGGGCTTACGATGACCAGTGGCAAACTGAGAAACGTAGATGCCGCACTTTGCTTGGCACGCGACTTGAACTCAAGAACGAAATTCGCAATTATGCCAATGCGAGGGCACTTCAATGTCACAGGCGCAGACACGGTTTTCACATGGCAAACTGGTTACCCTTATGCAGTGGACTTCTCACTTGGCTATCCGCGATATAATCCTGGAGAAACAACTGCGATAGACATTCTTTTGAAGGGCGAATCAGACGCAGCTTTGGCCGTCGCCTCTGATCCGGCAGCGAGCCTGCCAAGGAAAGCCGTAGAACACCTGGTCAGAAAACCATTGATAGTCATAGATCCGCGCCCCAGTGCTACATCCCAGATGGCTGACGTTGTCATTCCATCAGCTTTTGTTGGTATAGAAGCTGAGGGCACAGCTTATCGGATGGATCATGTTCCACTACCCCTCAAGAGGATCGTTGGGCCGCCTCAAGGAATACTGCCAGATGCAGATATCTTGACGATGATACTTTCCGAAATCAGAAGCATGAAAAGACGCAAACGGACCTTGGGAGCCTCTTGAATGGAACTCCTGATCGCAAACGGTTTCGTCTACGATCCTCTCAACGGTGTTAAAGGCGAGAAAATGGACATTGCAGTCAAGGACGGCAAGATTGTAGAAAGAGTTCCTGAACGAAAAGCGTTCAGGATAGATGCGTCAGGCATGATAATCATGCCTGGTGGCGTAGACATTCACTCTCACATTGCTGGTTCTGAAGTGAATTCTGGAAGGCTTCTGAGGCCTGAAGATCATTATAGGGATGTTGAATGCAAAACATCCGTTACGCGATCAGGAGTTGGCCATTCGATACCCTCAACTTACACAACAGGCTATCGATACGCAAGGATGGGGTATACCACCGTAATGAATCCAGCCATGCCCCCGCTAGAGGCCAAACACACCCATGAGGAACTGAATGACACCCCAATGGTTGACAAGGGCACGTATCCCCTTTTGGGCGATTGGTGGTTCGTCCTCGAGCACTTGGCAAATGGGCAAACAGACGAACTGGCAAGGCATGTCGCTTGGATTCTGTCCTCCACGAAAGGCTATGCGATAAAAATCGTAAACCCCGGCGGGCTGGAAGCTTGGGGGTTTGGACAAAATGTCGAAAGCTTGGACGACCAAGTTCCCCATTTCTGCGTAACCCCGCGAGAGATAATCCGGGGCCTGAACAAGGTGAACAAAATCCTAAACCTGCCTCACACAATTCATGTTCACACCAACAATCTCGGAAAGCCAGGAAACTACCTTACCACCTTAGATACTATGAAATGCGTCGAAGATCTAGCCGACGGAGGCAAGCCAACTATCCATATTACACATTGCCAATTCAGCGCCTTCAAAGGTGATAGCTGGAGAACCTTGGAATCAGGAGCAGAAGAAATCGCGAGCTACGTCAATAGCCATACACACGTGACATTAGACATGGGACAAGTAATATTCGCAGATACAACCACTATGACTGCTGACGGTCCCTTTCAGTTTGCGCTTCATAAGCTGTCGAGAAATAAATGGATAAACCATGACGTCGAAACTGAAACGAGCGCCGGCATAGTGCCTTTTCGCTATCGCCGAAAAAGCTTCGTTCACACGATTCAATGGTCAATAGGTCTAGAACTGGCCCTGCTAGTTGAGGACCCATGGAAAATCTTCATGACCACAGATCACCCAAACGCAGGCCCATTCATTTACTATCCTAAAATAATCGCTTGGCTGATGAGCCGCAAAGCCAGAGAAGCAACCATGAAAAGGGCTAATCAAAGGGCAAGAAACAGAAGCCTTCTCCCATCATTAGACCGAGAATTGGGATTTCACGAAATCGCCATAGTCACAAGGGCCGGTCAAGCAAAAGCTCTAGGACTTGGAAGCAAAGGTCACTTGGGCATAGGCGCCGATGCAGACTTGGCCATTTACGACTACGACCCTGACAAAAATGACCCCGCAACAGAATACAAGGCGCTGCGGAAAGCATTCAAACGAGCCGCCTACACCATCAAAGACGGCCAAATCGTCGTAAGAGATGGCGATGTAGTAAAACCCTTGGAAGGCGCGACAATATGGGTTGACGTCCGAACTTCAGAACCTGTAAAGATAGCGCAGGACACCAAAAGGAAATTCAGAGAATATTGGACTGTTGAATACGAAAACTACCCAGTTCCCAATGACTATCTTGAAATTTCTCGTCCCATCACCGTGAAGGCTGACGTCTGAATGATACGTCTCTATCCTTCGAAAGAATTCAGGCTTCCAATAACTGCAGAATGTATAAGCCCCGACGTTTTCCAAGACAAGAACCATGAAGAGATAGCTGGGCTAAGAGTCTATGAAGGAAACAAACAAAAGAAACTCGGCGAACTCTTCAAAGTCGAAGAGATCGTTGATGAGAAAAATGCTGTCATTGTTCAAGGTAACGCGGAAAGAGTAAGAAGAATAGGAGCATCTATGACTGAAGGAGAACTCATCATACGCGGAAATGTGGGCCCACATTTAGGCGAGAAAATGACAGGCGGGAAGATAACGGTGTACGGCAACGTAGGCGGTTGGGCAGGTTCAATGATTAGAGGAGGCGAAATTGAAATCCATGGGAATGCAGGCGACTATTTAGCCGCCCCATACCGCGGAAGCAATCAGGGGATGAACAACGGAAAGATGGTCGTGTATGGCGACGTAGGCAACGAGGCGGGAGCACACATGAAGAAGGGAATGATTAAAATCTACGGGAGTTCAGGTCAGTTCGTCGGATTCCGCATGCATGGTGGAACGATCTACGTTCAAAAGGATTGTGAAGGAAGAGCAGGAGCATGTATGATCAATGGCAAGATAATCGTCAACGGGCTGCTAGATTCAATGCTTCCCACTTTCACAATAGACAGCATCAGACCTAGAATCAGGATTGACGAGGAGGAGGCAGTCGAAGGGCCATTATACGTCTTCCTTGGGGACATTACGGAGGACGGAAGAGGCAAGCTTTATGCTCACAAAGAGAAGAATCCACACTTGAGTAGCTATGAGAGACTTCTCTAGGGAGAAGGCTGAGTTGAGAAATAGCATAAGCGTAAACAGCTTGGCTTGGGATCTCCTAAATAACCTGACCGATAGACCTGCTCTTTACGGCGTAGAAGTCGAAAAAACCGAGGCTGGAACAATCGTAGTGGATGCAGGCATAGCGGTCAAAGGCGGATTCGAAGCAGGAAGACTCATAACTGAAATCTGCATGGGAGGCTGCGGGCACGCAGAGATAACCTGCAGAGAATACGGAGATGTGGAGCTTCCGTCAATATCGATTCACTCAGATCAACCGGTCATTGCAACTCTGGGCTCACAATATGCAGGATGGCGAATAAACGAAGAAGGTTACTTCGCAATAGGTTCAGGACCTGCGAGAGCACTGGCAAAGAGGCCTAAGGAAATTTATGAAGAGATTGACTACGAAGATCATTCTGACAAGGCGGTAGCAATCTTGGAGACGAACAAGAACCCGCCTGCTAGAGTAATAGAAAAGATAGTGCGAGACTGCAATGTCTCCAGCGAAGATCTGGCCTTAATCCTGACTCCGACAACAAGCATAGCAGGCGCAACACAGGTTTCAGGCAGAGTTGTTGAAACAGGAATTCATAAGCTCAGAAAGCTGGGACTAGACCCTAACATCATCCTGAATGCTTGGGGAATTGCTCCCATCCCACCAATCCACCCCAAATTCACCAGCGCTATGGCAAGAACAAATGACGCAATTCTCTATGGCGGAGTTGCCTATTACATAGTCGATTATGGCAACGAAAAGGAACTCGAAAGGATCGTAAGCAAAGCCTCATCTAAAGCCTCGAAAGACTATGGAAAACTGTTCATGGAAATCCTCAAAGAAGCAAACTATGACTTCTACAAAATCGACCCAATCATCTTTGCGCCAGCTGTAGTGATCGTCAACAACAGAAGGACAGGACATACGTTCTCAAGTGGAGAAACCAACGCTGAAGCAATGGCAAAATCATTCGGTTTCCAGACTATGAAACGAAGCTCTTGATGTGGGATTTCACAATCCTTGCTAAAGAGTAGCCGATAGGAACTGTATAAAGCGTCAACGTAGCGTTAAAGACGACAACCAGAGGAATCATAGCAATTATCGGTTCCTCAAGCATACCATAGCCAACAGGTGGCGGAAAACGAAGCAAAGCATAATTAACCAAGGCCATAAACCCCGCTCTCAGGACAGTTCCTGACACTGTAAAAATAGCAACAACGACTGTGCCCTGTTTCAATAAATGCTTTTCAACAAAAACCCTTGAAACGCCTATACCGCACAGCATGCTCAGGATTGCAGCCAAATTGTAAAATGGGCCTGTCGGAAGAGCCCCAGGAAATATAGCAATCAATGCTAGGGTGTTTATCGCAGTTATCAGAACCCCTACTGTCGCTCCATACAGCAAGAACGCCGCAACTATAGGTATTTCCCATATCTGGTATATGAGAAATGGTGCATATGGAGCAGGAATTTTCAACGGCGACAGGTTAAGGGCAATAGCGAGAGCTGCAAAGATAATTATCGCTGATATGGTTTTTGTGTTCAAGTTGATCCCTTGATCAGAATAGCGTCTATGTTTAACCTAATTATTTAATGGTAGCTACCCAGAATAGTGTAGAGCACTTGAAAGATAAATATCGCTTAGCTATATTTCCTGTTGTGAGAACCATTGTCTGAGGTCAAGTTCTCTTCAAAAGATGCTAAGGAATGGCTTGAAAAGGAGACACACTCACTTTTCGTCCCTATTCACTCGAAGGCTCAGAAGCTGCTAGACGAGATGAGAAGATCTCTTGAGACTCTGTCTGACGTTTCAAAGATGCTTTTGGAAAACAGCGAAAAAGAGATTGAGAAAAGGAACACTAAGACTTATCGCAGAGCCCGCGCGTTGAACAAGCTCGCACACATCTTTATCGACAGAACAAAATCAACAAAGATCCCAGAGAAAGTCACTTATGACACATTTCACGATTTCGTTCAAGAAAGCCAAAAGGCATTCTTGGTCACTGACATCGATGTTAGAAACTACTTCCCCCGAGTGTCTCCATTCTTCATTCTGGACAGAAGGAAGTTCCAGCTAGTCTTCGAAAAATCAAAGGACACCTTGAAGGAACTTGACAGCTTCCTAGTTAAGGAATACGCCAAAACCAAAACCCTGGAGGAGACATTTCAACTATTAGAGAGGCTGCAAGCCCTTGAGAATCAGCTTTCGAATCTTAACGAACAGCGAACTAGAACTGAAAACGAGATGAGTAAGATCAATAATGAAATTGCCGAAACCCAAAAGGCCATCACCGAGCTGAAAAATAGGGGAAGCTTAGGCCAACTGAGCCAATTAAGCATGGAAATAGAGGTCCTGAGCGCAGAAGTGAAGCATACCCTGCAACATCTGCAAAAGCCCTTCATAAAACTCCAGTCGCTGGCACTTCGCGGTGAAGGAAGCGGACTGACACCTGAAGAGGTCAGCAAGCTCAATCAGTACGTGGAGAATCCATTTGAAGCGCTTGCGACCGAAGATGCAAACTACCAACTGCTTAAGCAAATCCTTCAAAAGACTAGACGACTAATATCCGAAGATCGACTCAAACTGAAGC
This sequence comes from uncultured Candidatus Bathyarchaeia archaeon, assembly GCA_964506875.1. Lineage (GTDB taxonomy): Archaea > Thermoproteota > Bathyarchaeia > Bathyarchaeales > Bathycorpusculaceae > CAZDNV01. The sequence goes on along the minus strand of CAZDNV010000046.1, from coordinate 5,875 downwards.
CTGAGAAGGCTCGAAAAGCCGAGCAGGTCATAGGGAACATACTTGGTAAAGATTCTTTGCTTGACCTTCACCAGAAAAGCATGACCTTGATAGCTCGCAGAAACCAGCTTTCCACGTCGACAGAAGTAACAGAAACAGGAAGAAACCTATCAAAACTTGAAGAACGACTCGAAGGGCTAGAGAGAAGAAAGAGAATTGCGGAAGGAGAAGGAAGCGCACTAGAGCGGACGTGCAGGGGAGCAGCTGATAGGGTTAAAGGTTACAAGACCGAAATGGAAAAGAACATTCTTGGTTTCATGGGCCAAAAGATTCATCTTGAATGACTGAGGTCCAGCCCGTGAAAGATAACCTCTCACGAATAATCCAAGAAGCTTCAGAAGTTCGGTGCCAGGCCTTCACGAAGCTGATTGAAAAGGCGGCACGTTTGCTCTGCAAAGAAGACGGGAAAGTTGGCCGCCAAGACATTTCGGGAAGACTCATAAGACTCAAGCCTTCTGGCGAAGCTCTAGTGATTGGCGACCTACACGGGGATCTTGAAAGCTTAGTTGACATTCTCAAGCAGAGCGGCTTCATTCGCACATTGGATCAGGCTGAGGATGCTTTCCTGATTTTCCTAGGAGACTACGGTGACAGAGGCTCCTTCTCAGTGGAAGTCTACTACACAGCGTTGAGCTTGAAGCTTCTATTCCCAAGGCAAGTCATACTACTCCGCGGAAATCATGAAGGCCCTGAGGATCTCACAGCCCAGCCAAACGACCTACCTGAACAGTTCAAGGTCAGATTCGGCAAGAACTGGACCAAGGCCTACGCAGCACTGCACAAGCTTTTCGCGTGCATGTACAATGCAGTGCTGGTTGAAGAGCGCTATCTACTGATCCACGGAGGACTGCCTTTGAACGCGCACAGAATCAAGGATTTGGCGTATGCCCACAACATGCATCCGCAGCAAGATCTTCTGGAAGATATGCTTTGGAGCGACCCAAGTGAAATCGTCAGAGAAACGTGCGCATCGCCGAGAGGTGCAGGAAGACTCTTCAGCGCAAACGCGACCGACAAGGTCTTAGAAAGATTCCACGTCAAGATCTTGATAAGAGGTCATGAACCTTGCACAGAAGGGTTCAAAATCGATCATAATGCCAAGATTCTGACATTGTTTTCAAGGAAAGGGCCTCCCTACTTCAATGCCTATGGTGCATACTTAGATGTGGATCTGCGTGAAAAACCGGAAAATGCAGAACAACTGGTGCAGTACGTCCATAGGTTTTAGATTACATGAGCATGGACGGAAACTTAACATATCTCGGCAATCATTCACAATTTAGGCTTACACGGAAGGTCTCTTTTTTGAAACTTGGAATCGTAACGCGAAATGGGAACTCTTGGAGTTCAATCCAGCTGCAGAGAGCTCTTGCCGAGCGTAACATTGCTTGCACATGTTTCAGCTTTCCCAGGTTGATAGCACATGTTGGGCACAAACCGTACCTCAGTGCGGACAAGACCAGCATATTAGAGGAGTTGGATGCCCTGATTATTCGTCCAGTCGGACGCGGTTCAATAGAAGAACTGATTTTCAGAATGGATACTCTCTATCGACTTCAACGTCTAGGCTTATACATAATAAACCCTCCAGAGGCGATTGAGCACTGCGTTGATAAATATGACGTTCTAGCAATATTGGAGGAAAACGGCATACCAGTACCACGCACTTCGGTCACCGAGGACGCTGATGAAGCGTTGAACGCTTTTGGTGAACTGAACAAGGACGTTGTCATCAAGCCGCTGTTTGGAAGCAGAGGAGTAGGATCGACGAGGATCACAGATTCAGAAACAGCGTCCACAGTTTTCAAGGCGGTAAGATATTGTCACGGTGTAATCTACCTTCAAGAGTTCATGCCTCACGGTTTCTCAGATATTCGAGCCTTCGTCATCGGCGATCAAGTAGTAGCAGCAATGAAGCGTATTGCAGACAGTTGGAAAACTAACTACAGCCAAGGAGGCCGACCTGAACCAGCGAAACTTTCAAAGGTCCTGGAGAACATGGCCATCAAATCTGCCCAGTGCGTCGAATGCAAGATCGCCGGAGTGGACATCCTTGAAGGTCCGAAAGGACCAGCCGTCATTGACGTCAATAGTCAGCCAGGGTGGAAGGGCTTGCAGTCGGTTACCAAAATCAGTATAGCGAAAAAAATCATCGATTTCATCCTGTCAGAACTGAAGAAGTGAAATTCATGCTAGAGATCGAAATCACAAGAGTAGATATCCCATCTGGCAAAGCCAGAAGAATGACCGACTTCGTAGCAGAAGAGAAACCACTGCACATCTTCATCAACAAAAATCACTACGCAACAATTCTCTGCTCCCCTTTGAACTTGAAAGAAATGGCCGTAGGCTATCTGCTTTCTGAAGGCATGCTAAAGTCAGTTGAAGAGATTGAAGAGCTGCACTTGTCAGTCAACGCGGCAATTTGCGGGGTCGAGCTAAGGCCAGACATCAATATTGAAAAAAGACAGATGTTTTCAAGGCTTTCCTCTCGGGTTATTCGTTCAGCATGCGGCAGCCCATCGCCCTATCAGTTTTCTGCGAAACCTCCGAAGGTCAAATCCGCTTTGACGGTTCAGGCAAAAACAATCTTGGAATGTGTCAATCGCCTGAATTCAAGCGCCGAGTTCTACAGGAAAACCGGAGGCGTACATGTCGCCGCGATATATGACAAAGAAGGAGATGAGAAGGCTCTTGCAGAAGACGTTGGTCGCCATAATGCAGTTGATAAAGTGATTGGAGCTGGGGCCCTGAACCATGTCGATTTCAGCACATGCTTTCTCGCATTGAGCGGACGGTTGACGGTCGACATCGTTCTCAAAGCAGCAATGATGCACTTGCCGATAATAGCCTCTGTGGCTGCAGCATTAGATTCGGGCATTGCAGTTGCTAAGGAAGCCTGTCTAACGTTAGTTGGATTTGTGCGAGGAAACCACATGAATGTCTATGCGTTTCCTGAAAGGATTGTCTCGTAGGGGTCGTCTGCGCTTATTGGGAGCGACTCTCTTCTTGAGTCCTTCAGAAGAAAGCGGTCGATGTCCGTCGCGTGTGCCTTATGCATCTATGGGGGGAAATGTTATCTATTTGTATATTTACTTTCCCTAGGCGTAGTTTGAAAGCAGCATTGGGATGCGTTGATAGAAGATGAGAAAATTGCCTAAGGAGCTTGGCGTTTTGGCGAATGAGCAGAAGTGGCAGAACAAATGGGAAGAGATGGGCATATACCATTACGATTGGGTTGACTCGAAGCGACTTGTATTTAGTATTGACACTCCGCCGCCCTATCCTTCAGGCGATTTTCATATGGGAAACGTGTTGAACTGGGCTTACTTTGATTTTGTTGCTAGGTTCAAGCGGATGAGGGGATTCAATGTGTATTTTCCACAAGGGTGGGACTGTCACGGCTTGGGCATAGAGGTTCAAGTGGAAAAGGAAAACAAGATCAGAAAAAGGGAAATCCCCCCTGACAAGTTCAGAAAGCTTTGCGAGGAGCTCGTAGAGAGATATATCACGATAATGAAGGAAGGCATTGTTCGTCTCGGCTGCAGCGTTGATTGGACGACTGAGTATCGGACCATGAATCCTGATTACTGGCGAAGAACCCAGCTAAGCTTCATACTGCTATACAAGAAAGGTTTCATGTACAGGGGAACGCATCCCGTGAACTGGTGCCCTCGATGCGAAACAGCGATCGCAGACGCCGAGGTGAATTATGAAGAACATGAAGGCGCACTTCACTACGTAAGGTTCTCCTTGGAAAACAGCAAGGAGCATCTCACTATCGCTACAACACGCCCTGAGCTTATTCCCGCCTGCGTAGCGGTTGCTATTAACCCCACAGACAACCGATTCGCTAAGTATGCCGGCAAGAGGATCACCGTTCCGGTCACGAATCAGACAGTTCCAATAATCTTGGACGAAACAGTGGAACCTGCTTTCGGCACAGGCGTGGTGATGATATGCACTTACGGTGACAAGGCGGACGTGAAGACGGTTTTGGCGAAAAGGCTTCCAGTCAGAGTGATACTGACAGAGAACGGTAGAATAAATGATAAAGGCGGAAAGTACGCAGGATTGACGATAGGAGAGGCGAAAAAAGCGATAGTGAATGACTTGGAGAAAGAAGGTTTGCTGGAGAGAACTGAAAATATCAGGCAGGAAATCGGATCTTGCGACCGATGTGAGACAAGAGTAGAAACCCTGCAACTCAAGCAATGGTTCATGAAAACGCGTGCGTTGAACGAAAAAGTCGAAGAGACAGCGAACAAGGTCTCATGGTATCCAGACTACATGCGGCTACGCCTGATAGACTGGGCCCATTCACTTGACTGGGATTGGGTGGTAAGTCGCCAACGCGTATTCGCGACTCCGATCCCAATATGGTACTGCAAGGATTGTAGCGAAGTAATTCTAGCTGAAGACGGCTGGGTTCCGATTGATCCCAAGATTGAGAGGCCCCGAATCGAGAAATGTCCAAAATGTGGAGGCAGGGAGTTCACACCTGAAATAGATGTCTTCGACACTTGGATGGATTCATCGATTTCCTGCGCAGTGCACGCCGGCTGGCCGGATCGCAAAGATTGGAGAAGGCTCTTTCCAGCAGATCTGCACCCTTCGGGGATAGATATCATACGAACTTGGGCCTACTATCTAATGGTCAGGCATTTGGCCTTGTTTGATGAGACGCCATACAAAAGCTGCCTCATCAATGGAATGGTGTTGGGCGAAGACGGCAGAAAAATGAGCAAATCGCTCAAGAACTACACTGCAACGCCTGAAGTCTTGAACAAGTACGGTGCTGATGCTGCCCGTCAATGGGCCGCTGGGGGAGGTGCAACAGGATCAGACATACCTTTTCGCTTGCCAGATGTCGAATACGGTTGGCGTTTCCTGATTAAGCTCTGGAATGCTGCAGGCTTCGTAAGCACTCTGCTAAGCGATTTTACGGTGTGCAGCGAAGCAGAATACACTCTTGAGCCTTTGGACAGGTGGATATTGAATAAAGCTGAGAGACTGACAATGAAAGTCACTGATGCTTTTGATACCTATCAGTTCAACATTGCGATCGAGGAGATACGGAATTTCACATGGCACGTTTTTTGTGATAACTACATTGAAGCAGCAAAAGATAGACTTTACAACCCTGAGCGTTATGGACAGGAGAAACGGAGAGCCGCACAGTACACGCTCTACGCAGTGCTATATAGGGTCATTCAGTTGCTTGCGCCAATAACACCTCACATTTCAGAGGAGATTTATCAGGCAATGTATGCAGACGACAAGCGCTACAAGAGCATAACAATCTCGCCTTGGCCAGTGCCAGAAGAAAAGAGGATTGATGAAAGGACGGAGAAGAGCGGGGATCTCATTGTCGCGGTGATAAACGAGATCAGGAGAGAAAAGTCCGAGAGACACGTATCATTGAATGCGCAAGTCAAGAAGCTTGTAGTATACGCAGGCACTGGCGAGTCGGCCAAGATGTTGATAGACGGAAAGGAGGACATAGCTGGAACGTGCAAGATCGCAGACCTCCAAATCTTGGCTAGAAAAGGTGAAGGAAGAGAAGTAAAGCCTTACAACAACATCCGAATCGTCGCTGAGTACTAGCGATCTTGAAGGAAGCGTTGACCCATGAAAAAAGTGGGCATAATAGGATGCGGTGCAATAGGCACTCTGATCGCAAGAGCGGTTGAAGATCAAGTTGTCAAATGTGATGGATTGATTCTCTACGACAATAATATCGAGAAGTCTAATGCACTCAAGAAGTCGCTGCATGTTCCTGTAACAGTTGCTAAGGACGTTGGCGAGATGATTAGACAAGACCCAAAAGTGATAG
>CAZDNV010000045.1:0-14000 GCA_964506875.1 uncultured Candidatus Bathyarchaeia archaeon | reverse complement strand
AGGGCTGACGGAAGCGTAGATCCTCCGACAGCGCCAATTTCCACCTCGGACAGTGTCACCTATACCTTCACTGGCAACATCATTGGCTCGATTGGCATAGAGAGAGACAATATAGTATTGGAGGGGAATGGCTATGCGCTTCAGGGAGGAGGAAGCGGAACAGGAATAGGCTTGACCGGAAGAACAAACGTGACGGTTCAGAACGCACAAATCAAAGCCTTCGAATTGGGCATCACCCTCTTGGTCTCTCCAAGCAACACCATTTCCAGAAATAACATAACAGCAAACTACGGATACTACGGCTTTGGGACAGGCATTTCCCTCGGTGACCGTTCTTCAGGCAACATCATTTCCCAAAATAACATAATAAACAATAGCAGAGGCATCGTCTTCGATTTCGTCGACAGCAACATCATTTCAGGAAATAACATAATAAACAACGGCATAGGTATACAGTTGGCTTGGTCTTGGTTTAACATGATATACCATAACAGCTTCATAGACAATGGTCAGCAAGCGTATATTGTGGGGTCATCGAGTGTCTGGGATGACGGCTACCCTTCTGGTGGAAACTACTGGAGCGATTACGCTGGATTGAACTTGTTCAGCGGACCGTATCAGAATGAGACTGGCAGCGACGGTATAGGGGATACACCGTACGTTATTGATACAAACAACAACGATCGTTATCCGCTTGTAAAGCCTTTTCCGTGGCCTCAGCATGATATTGGAATAACGTATGTCAGCAGAGTCTATTTTGACTGGATGCCATTTATAATTCATCCTTTGAAAACGGTTGTTGGGCAAGGTTTTCCACTGGAGTTCAACGTTTTCGTCATGAACTATGGCAACAGCACTGAAACCTTCAACGTGACAGCCTACGCCAACACCACAGCAATCCAAACGCTAACGGACATCAGTTTGCCAGGCAGGAGCTCTGCCATTCTGAACTTCACTTGGGACACCACAGGCTTCTCCTATGGCAACTACACCTTAAGCGTCGTAGCAGACAACGTCCCTGGGGAAACTGACGTTTCAGATAATACTCGCATTGCGGGAACAGTTCACGTTGGCATTCCAGGCGATGTAACTGGGGATGGCTACGTTGGGACAGACGACATATTCGACATAGCCACGCATTTTGGGCAGGAACCAGGGCATCCAGACTGGAACGCCATATATGACATAGCAGGCGACAACTACGTTGGCATAGACGACATCTTCATCGCAGCCCAGCACTTCGGACAAGAAGAACCATAGTTCTGAGAGCGGCTTGCCAGAACAAGCGAAGCCTTCGTCTACATCAAGAAACCGCAAGCAGGGGATTCCAGTAAGCGCCAAGCGGTGAAACCACAGGCAACTCCTACATTTCTTTTTTCTTTCGATGGAAACATGTGCGTTGGGTACTAGGATCTGGCAGGCGGTTCGCGTGCAGAAGACGTTTCCACAAGGCAATTAAACGCGGTGGCGTCGTATCTCTAGTGTTCTGTTTGGGGAAAAGGGGAGGTGAAACATACAATGGTAAGAAACAGGGATTTGGCTGTTGTAGTGCTTTTGACTTTCTGCGTGACCGCATCCTTGTTTACGATTGTCACGACAAGAGGCCAGGGAGGCGACTATGATCCTTGGCTAGACATCAACGATGACGGATACATAGGCGTGGATGACATTTACACTGTGGCAACGCACTTTGGCATTGAAGGCACACCCGTAGTAAAGGGTTCGATAGAGTATGATAGTGGCTGGATGAACGTAACTGACAAGGCTGGACAAGACATCGTAGTGACACATGGCCTAAATAGCACAGACCTCATCGCGGATATTCAGGGAAAGACAAGGCTCAACGAAGGGCCGCATCAAAAGGCATTTGGCGGTTCAGAATGGGTCTATGAACCAGGTGTAGACTTCGGAGGAATAAGCGTTGAAGAGGCTTACGCTTTGGTACAGACGGCTGACGGCGGATACGCAATAGCAGGCTACACATACTCCTATGGTGCTGGCAGCGCTGATTTTTGGCTGGTTAAGACCGACGCGAATGGTAATGCTCAGTGGAATAAAACCTATGGAGGAACAGGCAATGATCGGGCTTACGCTTTGGTGCAGACGGTTGATGGTGGATGTGCGCTAGCAGGCTATACCGACTCTTTTGGTGCTGGCAGCTCGGATTTCTGGCTGGTTAAAACTGACGCGGCTGGAAACTTGCAGTGGAACAAAACCTACGGAGGAACAAGCGATGATGAGGCTTACGCTTTGGTACAGACGGTTGATGGTGGATATACGCTGGCGGGCTACACACGCTCCTATGGTGCTAGCAGCAATGATTTTTGGCTGGTGAAGACAGATGCGTTTGGCAATGTGCAGTGGAACAAAACTTACGGAGGAACAAGCGATGATGAGGCACGGGCTTTGGTAGAGACGGTTGATGGTGGTTGTGCGCTAGCAGGCTGGACAAGCTCTTTTGGTGCTGGCAGCTATGATTTCTGGCTCGTCAAGACAGATCCGAATGGTAATTCGCGATTCGCAGAAGAGTGGTTCAAATGGGGCATGGAATGGACTAGTTCCACGTTGGACACTATCACTTTGCGTAGAGGCACAAGGGACTCATACTGGAACTATGTGCGAGTGCACATCTGGAAACCAAAGCAAACACCATAAACCACAACCCCTCTCTTTTTTCACATGTTCGGAGAGTGCCAGAACAGGTAGACCTTCGTCTGCATCAAGAAACCACAGATCCTGATTAAGCCGGCAAGCTTATTCAGATCCGTTGCCATGACTTGTCTGAAGTATTCTTCTTTTGTTCCGTAGGGGAGATGCCAAGAAAACATCTTCATGAACCGCGTGTGCTTATGCTTGACGAAAAGCTCTCTCAGGGTTGAGACATCTCTGCTGCCAAGCGCCTCAAGCTTGTGTAATACGTATTTTTCGCTGCCGAGAAGCTGAAAGTTGAATCTAAGCTTCTTCAGAAAATCCATGATCCGCCCTATTTCCTTAGGAGCCTGCTGCATGGCGACCCGGCGCATTCCAGCCTTCTCAGCAAACGGGTTATATTTGGCCATGACAGCCGACATCTCAACACATTCCGTTCCTGCCAACGCCAAAGTATCCCTAACAAGCTTGACTCCAAGGCCTAATGTTCTATACTTCGGATGAACAACAACTCGGCTGATAACACTCAGCTTCTTGTTAAGTTCCTGCATACTCATTCTTGGCATGACCAGCCTTCTTCCAAAGCTAGCCGGCGGAGCATAGCAGTAGACGATGACTCCGCAGAGTTCATCTCCGCGTTTCAGGCAGAAGATCTTGCGGGGCGCTGCTATCTTGTGGCTGCGATAATGAAAGCCAGCAAGCTCTAACCAATCTTCAGTGGTTCCCTCTTCTACACGCATTTCCTTGGCTAAGCTGCATCCTTCAGCAGGCTTATTCAGATGATAGTTGACAGTTATCTCCTTACCGAATCGCTTGTGGATCCGCACACTAGGTCTAAGATCCGCAGCTAAATCGGTATGAGTAGTTGCAGCCAGCACACAGACACTCTCAGACCTCGCTAGCTTCTGAAGATTAAAACTGACGATCTTCGCTGTATCACGATCAAGCATAGCAGCAAACTCATCAAAAATCCAGAACTGAGCCTTGCTCTCCATCATCTTAGCAATCCGATATCGGTATTTCTGCCCGTCACTAAGCTGCTCGTAAGATCTCAGAAATAGGAATGCATCACCTAAACCGACTTTCGCCAGAAGCTCCATACCCTCTTCAACCGTTTCCCCAACAGTCTCAATCAAGGGCTTATCGAGCTCAGGCTCTACGTCTGCAATATTGATACTGTTTAGTCTCATTCCACGAGCAATATCTTTCTCAAGCGCACGAAGCAAGACGCTCTTACCGGATCCACTGTCGCCCGTGACGTAAACGATGTCTCCCTGCCCAATCTTCAACTCAACATTATCGAAAACAACGAATTTCTCCCACTTATCAAGACCTAGGCCGAATCCTTCTGCAACGGCAACAACACGAGCCGAAGGCTTAGGAGGCGCAGTCTCGTAAGCAATGTTAATCGTGAACTTGCCCGTTGTCTTATTGTATGTCCGTTTGAAGCCTGCTTATCTTGAAGTATTCGCGCCTACGCATCATCTGAGTCTCCTTGAGTAAAAAACGGTAGGGGGATAGGGGCTAGATACTATTAGACGGTCACTTGATCCTGTCAACTTGCTAACAGCACCGCAGGCTCAGGTGCCATCTCCACACTAGCATATAAGGGCGAGGGCCGTTGCCCAGAAGACGTCATCATGCAAATTCTGAGGATAATAGAAATGGTATTCACCTGACTTTCTGAGCTCTATCTCTCCACGTTGAGCTCTGCCAGATAGTTTAGCCTCTTCGTTGGCGAAACCTGAAACTCGCAGTAAGGATAACTGTATTTGCCGTTCAAAAGCCTCTGCTTAAGCAGGCGAGCGCTTCTCGCTCGGCTCCAGAACGATTAATACCCGCTTGCCGCGCTGATCTTTGCGTTTGATCCGTCGGGTCAAGGCTCTTCTAATCCAGTCGTTCATGGTGTCTCCTCGTGTGCTGCTGAAATACGCGCCTGACAAAGTTACCCCAAGCCCCCATCAGAAAGCTCTTCGCCAGCCTCTGAGCCTCGCTCTCATCCACAAAGGCCTCCGCAACCAGTGACCCGAATGGGCCGGTCAATCCTTTCCGAAGATCCTTTCTCAGGACTTTCAGCAGAGCGTTATCACCATAGCCAGAATCGAGTGACCGCTCGCCCCTGTGCAAAGTGTTTAAAATGTCAAGTCCAGAATTCTGACTGTCTGGTCAGGGTGATGTATTGTGGGAGTTGCGAAGTACCCGTTCAAACGGATCGGCCGAAGGCTTAGGAAGTCGGAGGCAGAGCTTGAAAGGTCTTATGGTTTTGTTGAAGGGTCCGTCTGGTATCCGAGCGAGCGTTTCATTGAGGAAGCACATGAGATGATGCTTGAGGAGTATGAGGTCACACAGGGTACGAGACAGGCATTCACTTGTACAACGTGATCCTCGGGCAAGTGAAGGCGACAGACGGAATCTATCAGAAAGCAGCGGTTCTCCTTCGCAAACTGTCTACAAGACCATGCATCTACGCTGACGGAAATCACAGGCTTGCGCTCATGACTGTTGAAACATTTCTCAGGAAGAATGGGCTGAGAATCTGGACGGAAGATTCAGTAGAGATATATAGTTTTATTAAAGGCATTATGCAGCATAATATTGACGAAATAGCCGAGTGGCTCAGAAATGGCCCCAAAGAAAGCTCATCCAATAAAGATTCTGAGATCTGTGATGGCAAAAAGGTATGATTGCCTCCAGAGACTGAATAGCGGAAGCAAGAAGCACCGCGAAAAGTGAGCCACTGCCAGTAGATTCTGGCAACGTAGAATAGCAAAGGCTTTTTTCACGGTATGCAGTTGCTCAGTTATAGAAACATCAAGAACACCTTGGTGTACACGCAGCTGATCACGTTCGAAGATGATGATTATATCCGCAAAGCAGCCGCTAACGTCAAGGAAGCCACCGAACTGATCGAAGCTGGCTACGAGTATGTATGCGACGTTGATAACGTGAAGCTGTTCAGGAGTTTGTCCAGAGTCTATGGGTTTATGCTGAAAAGCCGGGGATGGGAGTTGAACCCATATGGAGCGGCTCTGCAGGCCGCCGCTTCAACCGTTCAGCCACCCCGGCAATACTAGACAGCTAGGTAACTCTAATAAATACGTCATTTAGCTAATCCTAGCTTGCCAGTGACCTCCTTATACAGGGTTAAGGCAGACTTCTCATCGCCGACATTCTTTATGAGCATGCGGCCGTCTCTGAACAGGCTGATCTGAGAATCCTTGTAGTCAAAAACCAATGCCAGTTGGGATCTTATGCGAATCCTAAATTTCCGTCTGGCCATGATATAAGTCTTCTCAAGGTTAAGCTTCAAGGCTTTTTCAGGGTTTATGTTTACTGTGTCTCTGCCACACAGCCAAACCATCTTCTCCTTCGAGCCTGGAAGGCCCGTTGCATCCTGGCAGGCAGGGCAACCTTTGTTTCTGAAGATATCTATGGTCGCGAAATACATGTCGTTGAAATCGCATATCAATAGCTTGCCTTTTAGAGTGGAGCCAATCCCTGTCAAGGTCTTTATTGCTTCCATGGCTTCTATAGTTCCAATGATTCCAGGAGTAACGCTCAGTACACCTCGAACGTCGCACGACATCAAACTGCCGTCGTCAATGTTCTGGAAGATACATTCCAAGCATGGAGTTGATGGGGGCTCGAAAACCGAAACGTTGCCTTCAATGCCGACCGCTGCGCCGAAGACATACGGTATTTTGAGTTTTGCACATGTGCGGTTGACCAAATAGCGGGTACGCATATTATCTAGGCCGTCAACCACGCAGTCTACTCCTGACAGAAGCTTTTCGACGTTGTTTGCGTTCAGGTTTTCGGGAATAGGGTCTACTTTCACAAACGGGCTGGTTTTCTCCAGTTTCTTCGCCGCAACTTCAACTTTTGGGTAGCGCAAATCGTCCGGACTGTACAGGATTTGTCTATGCAGGTTATCTGACTCCACGGTATCCTGATCTATTAGACGCAAGTGTCCGACTCCAGCAAGGGCCAAGTAAAGCGATGATACTGTGCCTAGTCCACCGAGCCCGACCACAGCTACATTTGACCGGCAAAGCCTCTTCTGTCCGCCGGGACCAAGTTCCTTCAATATGATTTGACGACTGAAATACTCATCAAAAGTCGTCATCTTTTCTCCAGCACCTACTTCAGTTCACTATTGATTCTTATATCTGCCTTTTCTCTGGAACTGCTGGTCGTAGATCTGCTTGACTCTTTGAATCGTGTCTGCTTCTGCTGGTGTCTTATCTTCTCTGATACGGGTTATTCTGGCGAAGCGCAAGGCCATGCCACTCTTGTATTTCGGGCTCTTCTGAATCTCATTGTAAGCGACTTCAACAACTACCTTTGGGGCGACGGCAACTGTCCCGTGGTCTTCCCCGACAGATAGGTCATGAAGCCTTTTAGTCATCTCAACGATTTCGGCATCATCTAATCCTTTGAACGTCTTGCCTATAGCCAAGAATTCGCCGCTTTCAGCGTCACGTGCAGCCAGACTATAGTCTGACAGCCAGCCAAGTCTCCTTCCATATCCGTACTCTGCTGCGATGATAACCAAATCCAGCGGGTCAAGAACAGGCTTTATCTTGAGCCAGCGCTTTCCACGAACCCCAGGTGTATAGGCTCCATCAAGGCTCTTGGCCATCACGCCCTCATGTCCTGCATCGACAGCTTCTTTCAGAAAGTCTTCAGCCTCCGAAGCAATGCCTGTTATCAGCTGCTTGGTCAACTCGATTTTGCCGGCAGTTTTCGCAAGTGCTTGCCTTCGACTGAGGTAGGGTTCTGAGAGAACACTCTTGCCATCGAGGTATAATATGTCAAACAGGTAAAGCTTGATCGGAACTTCCTCGGCCGTGGCTTCTATCGCATGGATCCTCTTGAATCTTCGCATCAAGTGCTGAAAAGGAATCGGAGAGCCTTGATCGTCAACAGCAACGACTTCGCCTTCCAGAATGGCTTCACTTGCCTCAACGTTCGCCTTTGCGATTTCCACAATCTCCGGAAGGCTTTCGGTTGCATCCGCTAGTCTTCTGCTAAAGATTCTCACCTTACTCGAGGATTTGTGAATCTGAACCCTTGCCCCATCGTACTTGTATTCGAAAGCTGTCTTGCCCCCATGTTCCTTCAATGCTTCAGCCACGCTGTTTGCCATTTGAGCCAGCATGAGGCTGACAGGTCTGAAGACGCTGAACCCAACCCTCGTCAAACCTTCGCATCCCTCCCTCTTGCAGATGGCAGCTGCCTCGCCTACGTCACCTAGAGTCATGCTTGCTCTTCGCACGGCGTCGATTGGAACTTGAAAGGCTTTTGCCACCGCCTGTCCCATCAGGCCCTCGTTGAAGCCCGTCCGCACCTCGCCAATAAGGATCCTGATCAAGTACTTCGCATCAAGTGGCGATGCTTGGCTCAGCAAAGCCTCTATCAACCTTTCTTTCCTCTCTCTTGAGCCCTGCCCACGTGCTTCAGCTATTTCTTCGAAACTGCGTCTAACCTCCATTAAGGTGAATGCTCTCTCAACGAGCGCTGTCTGCCTCTTCACTTTCCTTCCTTCAAGAAGCATCTTAACCATTGAACCTACGTCGCCAGTTTTGCCCCACGCTTCAGCGAAATCCCTCGATTCAACTCCGATCATTTGTTCCAAGATTCCGTTAACAGTTGACCAACTGATCTCAAGAGTGGATTGACTCCCCTTGGGCAAAGGTTTTCCAAGAATCATGGACACTGCTGGCTCGACCTCATTAGCATCCAATGCAATCAAGAAACTCGAAGCAAGATCCAGCTTAGCAAGCCGCTTCTTAGTAGCCTCCAGCTTTTCACAGAGCTCCGCTAATACTCTAAAAGGCGTCTGCATACGTCAACCCTAAGGACATCCCTTACCCAACACTCTTTGCCAAAGGGAAACGGGTTACGCGAACAAAGGCTGGAGAAAAGAGGCTAGTTGCAGCCTTTGGCCTAGAAGGAAGCGTCCAGCTTGGCTTTCACTTCTTTTATCTTCTTGTTCAATTGCTTGACTTTCGCGTTTTTCTTCATCGCTAAATAGCCATCTCGCGCATACTCCAAGGCGCTGAGCCCAAACCTGTCAAAGCCTTTTTCGAACGAGAGCTCGGCTGATTTCATGAAATGTTCAACAGACGTTTCGAACTCCTTCAGAGCAAATGCGGATTCGCCAGCTTTATAAAGCATCGAAGTAGAATCGAAGTAGTTTTGAACCCTATGGTAAAGCTCTGCAGTCCTTACGAAAATCTCCTTAGCCTCCTCGTATTTTCCTGAATCATAAAGGGCATTGGCTTCCTTATGCATCCTCACAGGATCTTCCCTTTCCTTTGGGTCACCCATACTTCTCAACTGCGTTTTTGCTACTTATCAGCAGTGCACTCGCATTTAGGCTTTCCCATAGCGGCATGGATAAGAGTGCTCCGTTCTCCTGAACCCGCGTTCCGAAAGAATAGATTGGTCGTGAGTTCAAGGATTCTCACCTGCTTGAAAACTGGAGTTCAGAGAACCCGCAATTCTTTGCAGGTGTACACTCTGGATAGCACTGAAGTGTGTTCAGCAAGATATTATGGGGGGGTATCGCTCTGCTCTAGGTTTTCCCGTATACTTTCATCGCTGCATCTTGGTAGAGCAGAGCGAACCCTGTGTCTCTGTTATCAAGAAGTCTGCTGATCATCATTTGTCTTCCAGCATCGTTCAATGTGTAAGTCGTGGCATTCTGGACATGGTAGTCCCAAGGGTTTAGGCCCGCTACCTGACACATCCAATATGCCTTTCCTACCACGTCCTCTTTGTAAACAACAATGTATGCTGCACCATATTTCTCCATGATCTGCAATGTCTCAGTAGAGTTGCTCGTGGTCAAGGCTTTAGCCACGTCAATTAGCCTCTCGTTCGGATCAAACTCCTTAACGAAACTTGGATCTTCACGGGCTTTCTGAATCATGTTGATCCACTCATGTGATGGGTTTCGCACTGTCACGTTTCTTTCAGCGTATCCTTTGATCGCGTGACCGTAATCCCACCAGCACAGAAAGGCCGCATCTTCAGGAGTGTTGTTTTTTATCCAATCCAAGCCAGGTCTCATTTGAGTTTCAAAGTATTGCTCAGAATGTTTTCCAGCTTCATCCGTATATTCTATTTGACTTCCACCGCTCTCGAAGTAACTCAGTGTAGCATTGTATTTGCCACCCACATATTCATAGCTTGATGGAACCTCTTTGTCCCTCTTCGTGATACTGATGTACAAGACGGCCGCAACAACGATTATTGCCACTACCACTACAATAGCTGCGATTATTCGCTTGTTCATATTGCCACATCCAAATGGTTAATCGTATGCGTCGAAGCATATGCTCAGCTTGTTATTATTGTTTAGCACGTTCTGCTGCAAACCTTAAAATGAGGTCTCAAATGATAGGGTAAATGCCCTCAGCGGAGAGAAGAGCGATGAAGATCTGTGATGCACATGTGTATCTTGGAAGATCCGGACCATGGCAACCGCACATGGACCCTACAATCTACATAGATGATATAATCAGACTCTTTGACGAATACAACGTCGAACAGGCGATTGTTTTCCCGAATCCAAACGCAGGCAACAAGTACCCCGAAATGAACAACTACATTGCAGAATGCGTTAGAAAGTATCCTTTACGTCTGGTTGGGTTCGGCCGCGTTGACCCACGTAGAGATGACGCAGCCAGAGAGCTAGCCCGCATAAGGCACGAACTGAGGTTGACAGGTCTCAAGTTGCATCCAATGGTTGAGTGCTTCAGACCAGACCATCCTTTCTTTGACAACTTCTTTCACAAAACCAACGAACTGAACATGCCCATACTGTTCCATACGGGTGATGGCTTCTCCTCACCTAGCCTCATTTCAAAGATCGCCAAGAAGTATCCAAAACTGCCAATCATACTAGGGCACCTTAGAGAAGGGGCAATAAGTGTTCTAAAGGAAAACGAAAGCGTCTACGTTGAAACGTCAGGCACTTTGCCAGACCTCATCGAGCTTTCGGTAGACATAGACGAAAACAGGATACTGTTCGGGTCAGACATACCCTACTATCGTTACGGAGCACAAATAGCGATAGTGCAAGCCGCCGAAATCTCTGGGAAGGCCAAGAGAAAAGTGTTTTACGGGAATTTCAAGAGGCTATTCGGCAAAGAAAAGTGAACATGAAACCCACAAGCTAATCTAGTCCTAGTTCCCAAAGGAACTTGCATGCTCAAACGAAAACCAGGGTCAAAAGCGATTCGACTAGCTCTCACAGCAGTATCGACATCACTTGTCTGCGTAGCCACAATCGTGTTCTCGATCTACGTGCCACAAACCAAAGGTTACTTCAACATCGGGGAAACCATCATATTCGTCGTGGCGCTGATCTTCGGACCACTCATCGGAGCCTTTTCCGGCGGAGTCGGAGCCTCGCTTGCAGACATACTCACGGGCTTCTATTATTACGCTCCCGCCACTTTAGTTGTGAAGGCAGCTGAAGCAGGAATTGTCGGAATCCTTAACAGCAGACGACCCAAATCTGAATCCAAGAACCTATGGAGAGTATTCACGTTCAGCGCCGGGCTGATGGTTGGAGTCCTCGTAGCAAGTATTGGCTCTATCTACTACATCGGCACAGTAGAACTGAACCTGGGAATCCCGCCTCCCCAAACACCCAACGTAACATTCCTTGTTCCAGAAGCTTTCTGGTACGCATTAGGCGCGGCTATCATCATACTGACAACACTCATAGGTTTCGTGGTGGAACCTGAGTTCGGCTGGCTAGTTTTCTCAGTTCTTATTGGCGGAAGCGTAATGGTCACAGGCTATTTCCTCTACCAAAAATTCCTGCTATTCCGTCTCTTTGGAGTTCCTGATGTAATAGCAGAAACGGAAATCCCAATAAATATCGGGCAAATGCTCATAGGATTAGTCGTTGCACTTCCTATCGTGAAGATTATTCGTCGCAGTCTGCCACAACTCATTAAGCGAAAATGAAATCAAGTCTTAGAGAAGTGCGCCAAATGAGATTTCCTCACGGAAAGATCCCGACAGACATACTCGAGGGTGTAGTCTTCAGGAACCTTGGTGTCAACCGTTCAGAAGTAACTCTAGGACCGTCGGCAGGGATCGATGGTGCGGTAATAGATGTCGGAAATCTTTCCCTGATAGTGTCGATGGATCCCATTACCGGATCATCGAAAAAGATCGGATGGCTAGCAGTCAACGTCAATGCGAATGATGTGGCCACTTTCGGAGTTGAACCGGCCTTCCTTTTCTCGTGCCTCTTGCTCCCTGAAAGCTCAACCAGGAAAACTATTGCAGGTATATGCGCCGAAATGGACAAAGCTACACGGGGATTGGGAATTGCCATAGCAGGCGGACACTGTGAGGTGACCCCTGGACTGACCAGACCGATAGTAGTGGGCTGTGCAATGGGTATAACTGAAAGGGGGAAATACGTGACAGCAGCGCAGGCCAAGCCAGGCGACTGTATCATTATGACCAAGACTGCTGGATTAGAAGGTACGGCGATCCTCGCCTCAGACAAGGAAAATCAGTTGAAGAAAACGCTTGGATCAACGACGTTGCGGAAAGCTAAGGGGCGATATGACCAGATAAGCGTGGTCAAAGATGCTCTTACAGCTTTCAAAGCTGGCGGTGTACATGCAATGCATGACCCCACAGAGGGAGGAGTTGTGGGAGGAGTTCATGAGTTGGCTGACGCATCTAAGCTGGGATTCAGAATCATTGAAGAGAACGTTCCAATAGCAGGAGAGACTTTGGATGTCTGCAGGTTCTTCAAGATCGACCCGCTATGTTTGATCGCTTCAGGAAGCTTGTTGATCTCCGCTAAACGAAGCCTGACAAGCAACATAATCGAAGCTCTGAGAAGGAAAAGGATATCCGCAAGCATAATAGGCGAGTTCTTGCCTTCTGCCAGAAAAAGAACCATAAGGCGCAAAGATGGCGTTGAGGAAGATTTAGCTAGACCTGTATGCGATCATTTATGGATTGCTCTTGAGAAGTGTGTCTAAGCATTAAGAGCAACAAAGGATTGAGGCTTGTTAGAAAAGACTTTGCTGAAGGATTCTCGAGGTCTTTTAAGCAGATTTATCTTCTGCTGAATCTCCCTGTAGACAAAGTAGTTTCTCACGTTTCTACCTATCTCGTTAAGGCCGTTTTCGTGTGAATGAAAAACGCTGAACAAAGGATGCACAACAATTCTGTACCCTCTAGCGATCATTTCTTTGCCCCAATCATAATCTTCTAGTCCATACTTCCTAGTTTCAGGGATAATACGCGGCAAATTCTCGTCAAAGGGATAAGCTTTCCACAGTGACTTGTTGACGATGCCATTGATAGTGGAGAACCAGTCTTGTCGCGACACGGCCCTTTGAGCAAGATAATATATCAACGTATCTAGTCTCCCCATAATCGCCTCATTCGTGTGAGGCACAAAGAAACCGCTAACACCTGCAACCCTGCGATCGCTGAAGTTTCTTATTCCCTCCTGTAACCAGCGATGGGAAATCGGAAGCGAATGGGCGTTTGTTATGCAGACCAATTCGTTCTCAGCAGTATCCACGCCCAAATTGGTCGAGTAAGGATGAGAGAATTCCTTGTTTGACAGAGCAATCAACTTTAGACCGATTTGTCGGTTGCAAAAGATTCTCCTGACGTTTTCATACAGATCATTTTCAAAGAGCCGACGTTTCTCTTCAGAGGAGTAGTTGTTAACGATGATCAACTCGGATGCTTGGACCGTTTGGTGGGCCAGGCTCTGGAGTAGGTCATCAAAATGTCTTTCCTTGTCCCGCGTTCGAATAACTACTGAGATCTTCAATGCGGATTTCCATATTTCATGTATGACCTCCTCTCAGTTTAGCTTTTGGGACATGCTTCTATACGCGACATAGGCCGTATAGAACCCATATGCCAAAACAAACTCGGGCAGCTTTCGAAGAGGTACATGCTTCAAGGACTCGATGAGAATTTCTCGACTACCGTCAATTGTCCAAACAGAAAGCGGCCTATAATGTAAGCAAAATGGAACATAGGTCGCTACAAGTCTGTACCCTTTCTTCAATATCCAATCCTTGATATAAGCATCCTCAAACACATGCAGATCCTTTGGAATATCTATGTCTCTAACAGCCTCAGAACGAACAAGCAAATCGTGTGTTCCACCTCTCATATCGAAAATCTTTCTCGTTATCACTAAGAAGAGCTTCAGGACCTTCGGATTTTGGATGCCGTCCCATACCTCTGTACCCCAGACTCCTCCAACGTCACCGTTCACGTGAAGAGATGCCTTGTCAAACAAGTTATCACACAGGACAACATCACTATCGACGAAA
>CAZDNV010000044.1:0-14012 GCA_964506875.1 uncultured Candidatus Bathyarchaeia archaeon | reverse complement strand
TCATAAGTCAAACGTTTAAAAGGAATTTCAGGCACCTTGATGGTGTGCTTCAGTTTTTCTAACTCTCTTTGGCATTTGTCTTTGACGCTTTTGCAGATGTTCTGCACAAGCTGCTCCAGCAGCTGCATTACGTCTTCAGCTGTGGCAAAAGCCTGTTCAATATCTATTGACACGAACTCGCTGAGGTGGCGACGAGTATTCGATTCCTCAGCTCTAAAGAAGGGTCCGATTTCAAAAACCCTTTCCAAGCTCATGACGAGCTGTTCCTTGTACAGCTGTGGGCTCTGAGCTAGGAAGGCTTTTCTCTCAAAATAGTCGATTGAAAACAGGGCCGCGCCGCCTTCTGTTGCTGATGCAATTATGCGGGGAGTATGGACTTCCAGAAAACCTCTCTCAAACAGGAAGTCGCGTATTGCCTCTACAGCCAAATGTTGGACCTTGAAAGTCGCTACATTTTCTTCGTTGCACAAGTCTAGTGCCCTTGCATCCAATCGAACGTCCAGATTTGCTGGTGTTTTCCCAGTAATGTCCAGAGGCAATTGGGGCTCAGCCGTGCTGAAGATCCTTATCTCCTTCGGGACTACTTCGATCCCTCTGGGTGTCATGGTGGTTTGCTTCGCCAGGCCCTTCACGCCTATGCTGAACCGCTTTTGCAGGACGTCAGACTTCGACAGGACTTCGCTGCTTGCCTTCTTCTTCAAGAGGGTAATCTGTATGGTGCCTTCACGATCCTGCAATATTATGAAGCGTAACGCGCCTAGGTCACGAATCTCCTGGACCCAGCCGAGGAGGGTTATTTCCTCGCCATCCATTTCAGGCTTAACGTCTACAGAATAATGAGTTCTACGCCAATCGCCAATCGGGTCTGGCTTCATAGGAAAAACACCGTCTAGCTAATCTGCGAATTCCACTCTCAAGGTCATGTTGCGAACCTTAAGAGCAATCTCTTTTAAGGCCTTCACATCAAAAGGTGGCTGCATTCCACGCCTTTTTCTGAGAATAGCTCTGGTTTCAGTACTTCCATCGGGCAACCAGATCGTGTTAATAGTCATCATGCTTAGAGGAGCAAACAGGTCTTCAAGAAACTTCCTTTCGTCAACGCCATGTTCCAATATGCGGACAGCCTTTCCAGTTTCTTCACCTAAAGCTTTGATTATCTTTCCGCCATGACCAAGGAGTCTGGGAACATCCCCAGGTCCAACGATTATCGCCAAGGTTTTCCCCGCCTCTACAGCCTTGTGAAAATAGACGTTCTGAAGCGCAGGGTTCTTCTCTTCCAAGCTAAGCAGGGAACGTGCTATCTTAAGATCTAACTCGCTTACTTCTCCAGACTTCAGTCTGGTTGAACACTTCTGGCACAGTATTCCGCTCTTTAGACAGAAACTACAAAGTACCGTTTTCACTTGTGGAAGCGCCCTCCGCTACAAGTAAAGGAGGGGCGGCGGAGCTATGTGAATCCATGCACAAACGCTGCTCTAACGTTCTAACGTGATCTCAATCGTGCTAACGTTCGAAGGCGAGCCACCCTCTTCTCTGGGCGCCATTTGCTGTGTCCCTATGCCAATTCCCTTGATCTTTACGTCCGGCAAGAATTTGCGTCTAACGACCTCGACAACGTCAACCGCTATGCTTATGGTTCTCCCTCGTGCTTTGACGCTTATTTCTTTTGCTCCGGCGTGAAAGAGGGTTATGCATGCCAGTACGTAGTTCATTACTGGCTTGTTTCCAATCAACACCGCATTGCTCTCAGACATTCTGTACCGCCTCACTCCTATTCTTCTTATTTTCTTTAGGCTTGTTAACGAGTTTTTCTCGGTAAATAAATACATTGTGGTCTCACCTTCAATTCGATAGAATTTCAAGACGAAACCTATTCACGTCCAATACAGCGCCCTGACTGAATATTTAAGCAAGTTGCATTATCGTAAAGCTAATCTCTAGCAAAACTGGATTGGGGGGAATTGTTGGAGACTCTAACCAGACGTTCAGCACAGCTGCTCCGAATGCTCTACAGCAAGGGCAAACCCACGCGCATTTACAGCCTACGCGTGAAGCAAGATGACTTGGCAAAGGAACTGGGTGTAAGCAGACAGGCACTGAACGTTCATCTCAGAAAACTCAGAGAGCTGAATTACGTACGCACCGGGAGAGGCTTCATCGATGTGACTGAAAAAGGTTTGAATCTAATAGGGATAGCCTCTTCTTCAGCTTTTGTATTCATAAAAATCTATCCTGTTAAGAGAATCCAAGTTTATGAAAAGATCAAAGAACTCGCAGTCCAGAGCGCTTTCAGAATAGCAGGTGACGTTGATGCCCTTCTCATAGTTGAGAGACAAAAACTTGACGAGATTTTGAAAGAGCTATATTCAATCGAGGGGATACGAGACACGAGATCCTATGTAACTATAGAAGCCATAAAATAGGGAGAAAATCGCAGTGAAGCTCTTCGAACATGAAGCAAAAACTATACTGGCAAAACGAGGAATCAATACGCCCCAAGGAGGATTGGCGGCAAGCACAAGCCAAGCTCGTGAGATCGCCAGCAAACTGAGACTACCTTTAGTCGTCAAAGCGCAAGTATTGGTCGCAGGCAGAGGAAAAGCTGGAGGAATACTCTTTGCCGATTCACTTGACGAAGTGGAAAAAGCAGCGAAAAAACTGTTATGCATGAGGATAAAAGGCATACCTGTCAAAAGCGTGTGGATAGAGGAAAAAATACAGGTCAAGAAGGAACTATACTTTGGGATAACGACCGACAGGTTCAAACAGAGTTACATTGCAATCGCATCCGCCGTAGGCGGAATGGAAATAGAGGAGATAGCCACGAAAAACCCCGAAAAGGTCATCAAGGTTCCGATAAGCCCCAGATTGGGTCTCCGCCCATTCCAAACTCGCCAAATCGCGAGAAAATTGGGCTATGCAGGCAATAGAATCTCAGAGCTAGGAAGAATTCTTGGAACACTGTACGATGTCGGCATGGAGTATGACGCAGAGCTGGTCGAGATGAATCCTCTCGTGGAGGCTGCTGATGGAAAGTTCATGGCAGCAGACGCTCGAATGATAATTGACGACAACTCCCTTTTCCGACATCAAGAATTCAAGAAGAGACTTCTAGAGGGCGAAAGCGAACTCGACCCCGAAGAACTAGAAGCCTTGAAAAACGACTTAGCCTACGTCAAACTGGATGGAACCATAGGCGTGATAGGCAATGGAGCAGGCCTAGTCATGGCAACGTTAGACACGATCCAGTATTACGGGGGGAAACCAGCTAACTTTTTGGACGTTGGCGGTGGGGCGCCTTCGGAAAAGATTGCCTTGGCTCTCAGAATCGTCCTTTCCGATCCGAATGTCAAGACCCTTTTCATAAACATTCTAGGCGGAATCACAAGGTGCGACGAAGTCGCTCGCGGAATCCTAGAAGCGAAGGAAAAAGTCGGCGTAACAAAACCCGTGGTTATCAGATTAGTCGGAACGAATGAAGAGGAAGGAAAGAAAATATTGACGAAGGCTGGGATTCACGTGTTGGAAAGCATGGAAGAAGCAGCACAGCAAGTTGCTGCGATCTCCAAGCAAGGAGGCGCATAGACCTGGGAATACTTGTCGACAAGGAGACTCGACCAATCGTTCAAGGCATTACAGGCACGCAAGGAAGTTTCCACACCAAGCTAATGTTGGATTACGGAACAAGAATAGTGGCTGGCACATCACCGGGAAAAGGCGGAACCCAAATACACGGCGTGCCAGTATACGACACGGTTGAAGAAGCTCAAGAGAAACATTCAGCAAACGCCTCGATAATCTTTGTTCCAGCCCCCGTCGCTGCAGACGCTGCTTTGGAAGCTATTTACAATGGCATAAAAACTGTCGTAATAATAACTGAGCACATCCCGATAAAAGATGCGATCGATCTGACGTCCTATGCAAGGCAGAATAAGGCAGTTATAATTGGTCCAAATACTCCAGGCATAATAACCCCA
Source organism: uncultured Candidatus Bathyarchaeia archaeon (assembly GCA_964506875.1). Classification (GTDB taxonomy): domain Archaea; phylum Thermoproteota; class Bathyarchaeia; order Bathyarchaeales; family Bathycorpusculaceae; genus CAZDNV01. Next base: position 10,035 of record CAZDNV010000044.1, on the reverse strand, counting down.
GGAGAATGCAAGCTCGGCATCATGCCCGCTCACATATTCAAGCCTGGCGACGTAAGTATGGTTTCAAGAAGCGGTACCCTCACGTATGAGATAGCTGCAGCGTTGACAAGGAAAAACCTGGGGCAATCAACATGCCTAGGCCTTGGAGGAGACCCTATAACCGGCTTAAACTTCATAGATGCCTTGGAAATGTTCAAAGAAGATCCTATCACGAAAGCTGTAGTCATGATAGGAGAAATCGGCGGCAATCTTGAAGAATTGACGGCACAATACATTGTAGACAGCAAGTATCCCAAGCCGGTGGTTGCTTTCATAGCTGGCCGAGCAGCTCCAGCCGGGAAGCGTATGGGGCATGCTGGCGCAATAGTCATAGGCAAGGCTGGAACAGCGGAAAGCAAAATCAATGCCCTCAAAAGCGCATGTGTGGAAGTTGCAGAAAAGCCTGGGGACGTAGCAGGGCTATTGGCGAAGTTCATTAAGGCTTAGTTAAGAGTCTGACGCGCTTGTTGCGATAATACAAAAAGTATATTTGACACTGAAGTATGTGAGTCCTAGACGCGAAGATTAGGGGCCGACCAGATGCCAATAATGGATCCTTTCAAGAAGGCTCTCGCCCAAAAGCACAGACTTTACATGAAAATATGCCGAGAATGTGGCGCAAGGAATGCCCCAGCCGCGGTAAAATGCAGAAAGTGCCGAAGCAAAAGCCTGCGCTGGAAGAAAAGAGAAATCGTAAAGTAGTCGCAACTGTCTTTTCAAAGAGTCTTCGTCAAGGTCTCAAAACTGAAAACGGTGTTGGCACATCCATTCTTTATAAGTGGAATGGCTTGACCGGTGACGTCCAAGTTTTTTAGTATTTCTGCACTTAGCTTTGTCTCTTCTCCGCATGCGACTCCAACCGCGCCCTCGTAACCTTTCGCTTTCAGGATTTTCGGGACGCAAGAACTGCCAGGCAAGACGTAGACGTCGTACCCCTTTTTCTCTGCGAGAGTGACTGCCTTGTTGACTAAGCAGTCTGTCGAGCAATGAGCACAGATGTAGGAGGGAATGTTGGGGTCAAATGCTGCCTTGCATTGGCGATCCATATGCTTTCTGGAGCAATGAGGCAGAAAGAGCACTCTCTTCTTTGTCTGAACAAACCTTTCCCGTTCTACAATGTTCTTTGCCTGAATCTCCAAGAGATCCTCCAAAAGAACGATAGCATCTGACAAGTTGAGCCCAGTAGCCTCTTGGATTCTGAACCTCTTTATCATGTCCTGCGCAGTGTGGCCGATTTTCTTGTGCACGCCTTTTCGATACCCAGTCTTAGCCATCTCTGTAAAGAAAAAACGCGGAATCTTTGAAAGGTCAAAGGTAAATTTGTAAGGCATATCCTACACTGAGGAAAGACAAACCTTTAAAATTAACTGTCCTTTATAGTTAGATTTAAATCAAACTTGAAAAAGTAGGCTAAAGTGAAGGAGACAAAACCTTGCGTTGGCTGAATAGATCTAGGAAAAAAGAAGAGAAAACACCCGCTGAGACTCCTAAAGTGACCAGTGAACTGGAACAGATTTGCGGAAGTGACCATGAAACGTATGAGAGCCTGTACCACACGATGTACCTAGACCCCAAAAATGTCGAGACCTCGTCGAAAGAAGCTGCTGAAAAGGCCAAGACATATGAAAAAGAAAAGGATCTAGCAAAGGCAAGGATTTGGTATGATATTGCAGGCGGGATGGCAATATATGAAGGAAACACAAAGAAAGTTGTTGAGTTCTTTAGCGAATCTGAAAGAATCTCAGGGATGAAATATACGATCCTGAGTAAGGCCGAAAAGGCTGTCGCTAAGGCGCAGGAATATTACAAGAAGTATCTAAAGAAATAGCCTCAGGACAAGACACACCTGAACCGGCTTGCGTCTTGCCTGGTTATTCTTCTGTTTCTTTGGAGTAACCCAGAAGATCCCGCAGAGATTTTACTTCCTCACGCAGCATGCCTACTTCGCTTTCAAGTGCGCTTGCCCTTGACTCTGCAACCTTTCTCAGCTTGTCGATCTCAATCATCAGGTTTGCCCGTTCAGTTTCTAAGGTTTTTATTCTTTCATGCAAAACCTTCAGTGTCTGCATTAGCTCTCCCTTTATGCCCTTTATTCTTTCAACGATGTTCTTAATGCTTGCTGTTTCATTGGTCGGGGTTTCAGCATTGACCGCTGCTCTGAAGCTGGCCCTGCAATTGGGGCATTTGAACACCCCGGTAAGCCTTGGTTTTTCATTGGCTCTCAACGGCCGCCTAGAAGGTATCGGCCAAGTCTTGCTTGGAGCTGTCACTTTGGCTCCGCATTTTGGACAGGTAGCCAAGATGTGCACTTCAGTTGAATTTCATTCTCAGTGTCTAAAATGTGTTTTGTATTGAAGCCGACTACAGAACCAGCGAATAATGATAACGACATATAAGAAACATGGGATTCAAGAAATGGAAACGTTTAACCTAATGTGAGGTTCCTGTTGGACAGGAAGAAAAGCAATTTCAATCGAGACAATAAAAAAAAGGTAAGAAGATGTCAGATAGACATCTGGAACATTAGTCTTTCAACAAGCTCTTTGTAACGATTCCTTATGGTCACTTCAGTCACTTGTGCTATTTCGGCGATTTCTCGTTGGGTTTTTCTTTCGCCAGTCAAGACTGAAGCTACGTAGCTTGCTGCAGCTGCGATACCGGTTGGACCTCTGCCTGAGGTGAGCTTAAGCTCCTTTGCTGCGTTCAGTATCTTGTGTGCGATTTCTTCGACTTTTCCTTGCATGGTTAGTTGATTCGAGAATTTCGTTATGTATTGGCTTGGTCTAAGCGGTGGGATAGAGTAATCAAGCTCCCTAATCAGAAAACGGTAGCTGCGGCCAACTTCCTTCTTGTTCACGCTCGACGATTGAGCTATCTCTTCCAATGTTCTAGCCAACCCGCACTGTCGGCAAGCCAAATAGATTGCAGCCGCCGTCACGCCTTGGATTGATCTTCCTCGTATCAGCCGTTCTTTCACTGCTTTTCGGTAGATAACTGAAGCTGTTTCAAGAATATTCTTTGGAAGATTCAGGTTGTTTGCCATCTTTGTGATCTCAGACAAGGCAAATGCGAGATTACGTTCAGTTGCGTCGGAAACTCTTATTCGACGTTGCCATTTCCTAAGCCGATAGACCTGAGCCTTTTGCCCTGGTGACAGGCTTTTTCCATAGATGTCCCGATCATGCCAGTCAATCATCGTTGAAAGGCCTTTGTCATGAATCGTATAAGTTAAAGGGGCGCCAACTCGTGTGCGTTTTGCTCTTTGCTCATCATCGAAGGCTCTCCATTCTGGTCCCCTATCAGCCATCTTTGATGCTACAACAATGCCGCAGTCCATGCAGACGATCTCAGCAGATTCATAATCGCGCATAAGCCTCGTACTGTGACATTCTGGGCAAGTCTGAACTTTCATAGATTGAGAAGGTGTTGCGGTTGAAATCAGTTCGGGATCTTCGTGTCTTTCTTCATCACTCATTTTCTACTTTTTCTCCTTTCTCCTCTTTGAGGGGAGCACATACAATCCCTTGTGCAACATCTTTTCAGGTTCTCGAGTTGCAGGTTTTATCGCTGCATAGGGTGAAGAGACAGGCCCGAATATGTCAAGGATCTTCCCCACAGGTCTTAGATTTTCATCGACGACTGTTTCGCCAATCTTGGGAACATTCTCAATCTTTGCTACGATGTTTCGGCTTGGACTTATATGCAGGACTAAGCCTAATCTTTGCAAGCCTTTAATTTCCCCTCGAAAAGCATCATGCTTGAACGAAACACGTTATTTAAACCTTTCCCACGGGAAAACACAGCTGTAGCTGATTCCGAGGCCTAGGCATTAGAGAATCCCCTGATCTAACCCAAGATTTCAAGCAACAATACTGCAGACTGGCCAGTCTGGTAGTGTTTCTCTTGTCAAGGGGTGGCGCAATGGGATGCCTAGGTATTTGAATCCAAATATGCGTGACACGTTGAAAAACTGGAGGGGCTGATAATGAAGCGCACGCTGCTACCGGTCAAGAGTGGATTGTTATGCTCCCAGCATTTGTTTCCACGATTAGTTTTCCAGTTCCGGCGCCGATTCGACCTATGTGCCGATTTCGCTCATAGCGTGCGTCAGCCAATTCTGGAATGCATCTGATGCTGCCCAAGTCTGTTGAAGCTTCCACGATTAGTTCGGGTTCACCTTTCAATGTAATGTCGATGCTTCCGAGATTTGTCCTGAACCAGTTTTCTCCTTTTGACAAAGCACCGATGAACGTGATGGATCCGGCTGAACTGCGGGCAGTAATGGTGCCGTTTACATCATTCAGATTGACAGACCCTGCTCGGGTTCTGACCTTGATCGTGCCTTCACAGTCTCGCGCACTTATTGTTCCGGCTGAAGACTCTGCTGAGATCGTGCCATTTACGCCATGAATCGCAATGCGACCTGCCCGATTTTCAAGCTGAAGATCTGCTTTACCAGGTACTGAAATATGGACATTAGCTCTCGGCCTAGGTCCAAAAATGTACGGCCAACCCCAAGCGACTTTCATACGACAGGTTACTGTTATCACATTTTCATCTTGCGATATGGTCCAGTCTAAATTCTCAGGAACTCTTAGATCTAGGTCAGTAGCCACTTCGCCTTCAGCACCATGTTCTATCTCAACTGATCCTGGAGAGAAATTCGTTACAACCACTTTGGGCTTATCTGTCACCTTCAGAATGCGATGTGCCTCCAGGGGTTGGGTTTCTGAAATTACGCGGGTCCCGCAAGAGGGACAGAATCTTGCATCCTCAGGGAGTTTACCTCCACATTGCTTGCAGTAAGACACCTTCACATCGCCTTGACTTATTAGTAAAAGGAGTTATGGCATTTATAAGACTCGCGCGTCGAAATCCATCGAAAAAGGAAACAGCGGGAACTTGCAGAACTAGCGTCGAAACCTTCATAAACAAGAAGTAGCGATTAGACTGTGCATTTAAAGGGTGAGGCTTATGTCCAAACCGTTCTACGTCAAGTATGAAGTGCCGAAGGAGATAGCAGATGCGGCCTATGAAGCCCTGCAAATCGCCGCGAAAACTGGCGAAATTAGAAAAGGTACGAATGAGACAACGAAGGCCATTGAAAGAGCTCAAGCAAAGCTTGTAGTGATAGCTGAGGATGTTGATCCGCCAGAGGTTGTGGCTCACTTACCTCTATTGTGCGAAGAAAGGAAAATCCCATACGTGTTTGTTCCCACGAAGGAGCAGATAGGCAAGGCAATAGGCATTGATGTTCCGGCAGCAGCCGCCTGCATAGCAAAGGAAGGAGACGCCGCCGGACTGATCAAGGAGATAGAAACCAGAATAGAGCAGATCCAAAGAGGAGCCAAGTGATGAGCAAGGAAGAAAAGGCTGCCAAGCCAACTCCTACTCAACAGGAGCTTATTCCAGCCGATGTCATTCAGGTTATTGGGAGAACCGGAGTCACTGGCGAAATCTCACAGGTAAGAGTGCGCATCCTGGAAGGAAAGGACAAGGGACGCATCATAGCACGGAACGTCAAAGGGCCAGTGCGAGCCCAAGACGTCTTGATGCTGAGAGAGACAGAAAGAGAAGCAAAGAAAATCACAAGATAAGAACGAAGCCAGAACCGCTCAGAGGAATGACAATTGCCTAAGCCTAGAAAATGCTCATTCTGCGGCAACGAGTTTCCAGCAGGCACAGGCATGATGTTCGTCAAGAACGATGGGTCAATATTGTGGTTCTGTTCAAGCAAATGCCGAAAGAGCTCCCTCAAATTCGGCAGAGACGCACGCAAGCTCAAGTGGACAAAATATTTCGGCAAGGAAGAAAAAGGCAGAGCATAACTTAAGAAGACACTACGTCCGCTCTTGTTTTTTCGTATTTTCCGTTTCTCAGCTAGGCAGATAAGCAGCACAAAGCATGCCAAAGTATGTTGGCACCTGATAGGATAGTAGGCGCCCGCTCATTGGAGTGTGATCGATTATTCCCTGCAGGATTGCGATCTGCCATACGCTGTCAGGCTTAGCATCTTCTATGAGCTTCTGCGGCAAGCTAAGCAGTGGCCTGAGATTATTTTGCAGGACCGCCTGTTTTGCCATTCTATCGAAGTCTTTTGATGCACTGTGATAGCCGTATGGCCCCTTGGGGCTATGAGCATGCCCCTGGTCTGCACTAGCTACAAACGCAATGCTTTTTCCAGAGGATTGTGCAGTCTCTGCGATAGCTTTGCCAAATCTCACGAGGTTTTGCAGAGGGATTTCTCTAGAAGGCGTGACTAACAAGACCTGTTTGTCTTTTTCTTGTCCAACAAGAAACCATAGAGGTACGAGAGCGCCCCAGTCCATTGGCATACATGAGCTTGGACCCTCGCTTGTGCCATAGTTTGCCCCTACTACGGGAAGATTGGCCATCCTTGAGTTCGTGAGAAGCTTCCCTGCTAGTTCGCAGTCACATTTGCAGCGAAGCTTGATTTGATTCTCGTTTGCTTCAAGTTTGCCTTCGGTGAATTCCGATGTGACTACCCCTATATTTGCTTCTAGACGCAGATTGTGGGGAGTTGCTATTACGATTGTTTCGAATTTTTGCCTCCTTATCAATGTGGCCAGCTTGAACATGCTTTTCCTAGTCTCGGCAAAAGCATCAAACATCTTGCCAGCCAATTCAGGAATTATCTCTGCTCCGTGTGGGGCAATGCATGCACACGCTACGCCCAACTCTGGTCCTCCTGACGGACAATCGCGTCGGTTTTGCATATTAAGTCTGTGGCCTGCGTGCGCTTCGTCGATTCAAAATACTGACTTAGTGGGATTCGCTTCTATCCTTCACAGATGACTCAATCGTACGTGTAATAGCATTGGTTACTTTCATTTTCAGAAACAAAAAAAGAAGGGGAAATACAGTTTAGTTCGAGAGGGTTCTAATCTGGTCCATGTCGGCCCGTGCAGGGGTTCTTTTTGGAGAGTTGTGCAAATCCGCCGATGTACCATGCGTCGAAGTCCTCGTCATGGAGCCAAACCACTGCAAGACCATAGATTGGCGATTTAATTGTGGCATAATGGTTCAAGTCAAATATTGGCGACGACCATAATGGCATAGTGTCAGCGAAGTAGACTATTTCGAGGCAATAGTATTCTTTCTTTCCGAAGTAGACTTGGTATCCATCAACGAGCAAAGTGTAGCTGCCAGGTCCACTTATCAAAGCGGCTTCTGGTGACTTGGATGTTGCCCCGTCGAAGTTCATTGTTCCGTCTGGGTTGACCACTATCAGGTCTAGGTCGCTTGTTGCCCAGTGAGCCCAGTCGCGGTACCAGTAGAGGAAGACGTACGCAAACCCATTAGCGTCGGGTATGTTGAAGCTGTAGGTATCGGTGCTGCCCTGCTTGATTGACCCACAGGATGTGGTGATCTTTCCTGGGTATACTTCTGCCATGGCCTCGGTTGGAATGCCATTATTGTACACGACAACGTCTTTACCATTGCCTGCCACCCAAGCTTCAGCGACCTCTATTGTGAGCTCACTCACGAACACTGAGTTGTAGCTTGAGAAGTCACCGGCCAATACGAGCCTAACGACACCAGGCTCGAAAGGTACGTCGGAAGTGACGAGAGCTTGCCCATCTCCAGTGAAGTACGAACCATAAAAGTAGTATGAAGGTTGAGTTGGTGAGTCTTGTACTCCTCCTCTTTCTGCCCTAGACATGTAGAGGATGCCTGCGTCCCCGAATCCTGGGTTCTGCTGTTCTGGGTCGGCAAGTTGAACACCAGAAAGCGTTACCTTTATGGAGTCGACTTCCGAGTTCACCCAGAACGAGTAGTACTTATATTTCGCTGGTTCTAGCGTAACGTCGAATATTGTTGTTTTTCCATGCTTGAGCCATAGTGTGTCTATTGGTGGGAACCATACGCTGTCGAAGTGATGCGACCACGTGTGTGGAATTGTCCCAAAGGCCATGGACTTTATTACGTTGAGTGAATTCGCTGCATTGATGTAGCCCGCTCCTTGCTCCATCATACTGAATCCTGATATTGGTACGGCGCCATCGTAAATCGCTTGTCTGATCTCTGTGGGGCCAATGCTTAGACTGTTCTGCTCGATATATGCGTTAAGCAGCGCTGCCTCGCCTGCTACTTGTGGGCATGAGTACGAAGTGCCTCCGCCCATTCTAACGTATCCGTCGCTGAAAAGGCCTAAGAAGCACCATGAACCAGTCGCAACTACTTCTGGTTTGACCCTGCCGTCTGCTGCTGGGCCTCGGCTACTGAAGTCGACGATCGACATTTCTTCGTGGGGATAGTAGATCAGCTGACCCATCCATGGTCCGTAGTAAATGTCGCCCATCACGCGCTCGTGAATTGGGTCCATCGCGGCGCCTACTGCAATCGCTGTTTTTGAGCAACCTGGAGAGTCCACCTTCAATGGTGCAGGTCCCTTGTTTCCGGCCGCTGCTACGACCGTAATCCCTGCTTGTGTAGCTGCGTCAACCAACAGATTCTCTGGGTCTTCGCCGTCAGCTCCTACTGGGCCGCCTAGGCTCATGCTTATAACGTCTACGTCCATGGTTCCATTGAGTTTCATCTGAATCGCAATGTCAATACCTGCCATAATGGTTGACGATGAGGCGCCAGCACCAGTGTGTGGGAAGACTTTTATTCCATAGATCGAAGCGGCTGGTGCAATTCCCATGCAAGTCACGTATATTCTTCCTTGGGCGTCTAACCATGTACCTTCGGGGTCGTATCTGTAGATTGCCTTACCCCAGCTAGAAGTGTTCCCGAATCTCAAAACAGCGTGAGCTGCTAGCAGGTGTGAACAAGCAGTTCCGTGGTAGTTGTTTGTTGTCTTGTTATAGCCTTCGTAAGAAGTGCCAACATCGGTGCTTATGTCCACTCCGCCAATCACATTCCCTACAAGCATCGGTGATGCCGACCATACGCCCGTGTCGATTATGGCGACAAGGCTTCCTGAACCATAGTTTGTCTCACTCCACGCGTCATCAGCATTCGTGAGATATGCATTTGTGTAAATGCTTGGAGCCAAGGTTCCGATGCTTTCGATGGACACTGGTTCAACGTCACCTTCTGAGAATTCTGTTGAGAGCACAGGTTCGTTGGTCACTGGATCATGAGGAATCTGACCCTTGAGGTCTTCTGTAATGGCACCATTGTAGCTTACTTCCACAAGTCTGTCCTTGTAGATGCGGCCGACAGAAGGTGTTGAGGCCAATTCAAGTATTCTGCTTGTTGGGATCGAAGCAGCTAACACTTCAGCACTCTTATAGACCTGAGTCACCTTTCCGCCTAGTCCCTCTACTTCAGCCTTGGCTTGGGCGTTGTTTGTCGTTTGAATGATTATGTTAATCGGTGCTGCAGCTGCCTCTTTTATCGATTCAACTACACTTGCGGCAAGTTTTTGAACTGCACTTGAACTCAATATACTATTTGCCGAGTTTGCAGTGACAGGTGCAATGAAGGCAAACATTGATGCAATCAAGATCGCTGAGAGCACAAACCCCTGAACGTTCGTTCGTTTAACAAAGAGTCCAATCATATGAATTTTCTCCTTCTCCTATTTTTTCTGCGGTCTAGAGTTTGTGCTGAAGCGAATAAGAGCTTTGTGGAACCTTCTTCTATAGGGTTCAAAATACAAGAGTGCCCCACGTTGACTGACTCATACTATTGGCACGTGTGACTTGAAGTTCCACCTTAGCTATACTCTCACTTACTTGCTCAGCATCATCAACTCGATTGATTCTTCCGGCATTTTCCCTCTCAAGAACCAATCCTGAGCCCTGCAAAACTCCGTGCCCGTAACCTTCATATCCAAACCGTAGTTTCTATGGCGCTCGCTATCCCTTGGATTGTCAGCATTCCTGTACTTCGAAGCGACCGCACCAGATTCAATTTTTACCGTTCTGCCACGATCCGCAGATACCAGTCCGATTGATCTGAAGAGAAGGTGGTAGCGGGGAGTAGATTTGAACTACTGATCTCTGGGTTATGAGCCCAGCGGGT
>CAZDNV010000043.1:0-14293 GCA_964506875.1 uncultured Candidatus Bathyarchaeia archaeon | reverse complement strand
CTGCAACACTTCTTGCGCTGTTTCTGAAAAGCCGTTAGTTGCCAATGTCTTGAGGGCTTTGACACCTCTCTCTCCTTTCGGAAGAGAGACTGAGTGTGCCTTAAGCACCAGTGCAATTTTTAGTGATTTGCCTCTTTCATCATTTTCTATGCCATGACCAAGCAATGCGAATTGTCTTCCTAGGCAATGATCACATAGTGGGGTTCTTTCAAGTATCTTCAATGCGCTATCTAGAATGTTCATGTCATAATCCTTCTGGATCTCGCATAGCCTACTTCAGATCGAGAGGCATTCCTTTTCCAAAGAAAGGCAGTTTCTTTTTTCTTCTAAATGCTTTGAGCATGCGACGCATCATCACGTATTGCTTTAGAAGTTCCTTTACTTCCTTCTCGGTGGTTCCCGATCCTCTAGCAACTCTTCTAATCCTAGAGGCTGTGAATGTTTTCGGATTGTCTTTTTCTTGAGGAGTCATAGACTGGATCATTACGCGCCAATTTTCTAGACGGCTTTCAGCCGTGTTAAGCATCTCTTCTGGTATGTTGTATGACATTCCTGGAAGCATTTTCAGGAGCTTCCTGAAGGTGCCCATTCCTTTCATAGCTTCGAATTGCTCATACATATCTGTGAGCGAAAATTTGCCGCTTAGAATCGCCTTGGCTTTCTTTTCTGGAACTCTGACTTCTGCTTCTCGAACCTTGTCCAAGAGAGTCTCAAGATCACCCATACCTAGAAGTCTGCCCACAAAGCGAGACGGAACAAAGGGCTCTATGTCCTCAACTTTCTCACCTGCCCCGATGAATTTTATTGGTACGCCTGTGGCTGCAACAGCCGAAAGAGCTCCACCCCCTCTTGCAGAACCATCTAGCTTGGTAACCAAGATGGATCCTATAGGTGTCGCTTCATTGAACGCTTTTGCTTGAGCCAATGCCTGTTGACCAATGGTGCCATCAATCACCAGCATGACTTCGTCTGGCCTAATATTATTTTCAAGTATTTTCATTTCCTTGATTAATTCCTGCTCTTCTTTGTGGCGACCGGCAGTGTCCACGATGATCAAGTCCTTGTCGTTAAATTGCTTCAATCCTTCAATGGCCGCTTTGATCGGGTCTCTGAAGTCTGCATTGCCGTAAAGAGGCACGTTTATGCTGGCCGCCAATTGTCGGAGTTGAGCATAAGCGCCAGGTCGATAGGTATCAGCACACACCAAAGCCGACTTCAGTCCTCGTTTCTGGAAGTATCTTGCAAGTTTCGCTGCATTTGTGGTTTTTCCTGAGCCTTGGATGCCCACAAGCATGATTGTCTTCTTCTTTCCCGGCTCAATCTTCAATTGTACAGGTTTTTCTCCAAGAAATCGTGTAAGCTCTTCATAAACTACTTTGATTAGGTGCTCACGCCGCAAAACGCCCGGAGGAACCTTTTCCTTTAATGCCCTCTCCTCAATCCGTTTGGATATGTCAAGCACAAGCTTAACGTTAACGTCTGCTTGAAGCAAGGCCTTTTGAATATCATGTACAAGCTCCTTCACTGCAGCTTCATCTACAACTGAGGCCTTGAAGATTCTTCTTAATGCTTCGTGAAGCGAAGAACCTAAATGGTCTAGGGCCATGATTGTCTCAAGATCTAGAATCCATCACGCCTTTAAATAGATATTCTGCTAGTGTTGCTCTCCATGAACCTTTTTACGCTTTGCAGGATGCTAAACAGTTGAGGAACGAAATTGAGCGAAATCAGAATCATGGAGAAGACGCAGATACCATCTGGTACTACGATGCTCCTAGGCTTTCCGGACGTCGGGTTGGCTGGAGTGATCGCTGCATCTCATTTGATTGAAGAACTTGACTTGACCGAAGTGGCATATATGGATTCGAAATTGCTGCCGCCACTTATTGTCCTTCATGAAGGACTACCGCATTCTTCAATAAGGATCTTCGGAAATGATAACCTTCTACTGGCAGTGTCTGAAACGCCAATATCAGCTGACATCGTTTACTCGGTGATGGACACCATAATCGATTGGGCAAAACCAAGAAGGTAAAGATGATGCTTTCCTTAAGCGGTATGCCAATCGAAGATCGACAAGATGCAAAAGGAATTGAAGGTCTTTGCCGCCGCATCAAGCATAGAGACGCTCAAAACCGTTCAAGGCAGGGACATAGACGCCTTGATGGAAGGATACATGGTTGACCTTCAGGCTATTATGTTAATGCGTTGCGCGCAGATAGGCTTGCCAGCCATAACACTACTAGCACAATGCTTCCCTAACTTCCCAGATCCAGAAGCTGCAGGGGAGATGTTGGAAAGTCTGGCAACGGCAACTGGGGTAAAAGTCAACATTGGAAGGCTTTTGGAGAAAGGGGAAGAAATCCGCCTAAAGGCAAGAGACGTGATGAAGAGAACGCAACAAGAGATGTACAAGATGAAGAAGACCCAGGAATACGATATCCCTGTCTATGTATCGTAGGGAGGAAGCAGTAACGTCAATAAAGAGAAAACGTTCATTCTTGGACATAATTGACGACTATTTCGAAAACCTCGAAGAGGAATTCGAAAGATGGAGAGAAACTCTCGTAGATAGACCATTTTGGGATCAGCGGAACTGCACGATAGAACCCCTACGTATCATGAAAGTGACACCTACAGAAGTAATCATGACTGTCGATCTGCCTCTAACAGAAGAAAAGACTGTAAAAGTCAAAACCATCGATAAAAGAACTATTGAAATATCAGCAGAAATGAAACGGAAGATGCGAATTGAGGAACTGGACTTGAAGCACTACAAAGGTGAGTTCTACGGGTTACATTGCCACTCTCGCGTACCAGTGCCAGTTCAGATGGACAAGATTACCACTCACTTCAAAAAGGGCATACTCGAGATTAGACTACCGCGCAAACGGGACTACTAGTCGTTAGAAGAGCGAAATAGTGAAGCCTCAGCCAAACGACTATCATCACAAGTCAAACGGCTCTTCTCACATCATTGGCTCCATGAATAGCTAAATCAGGTAGCGAGATAAACCTTAACGAAAAGCCTTTTAACACGTAGCAGAGTACAGCACAAAGTGAAAACCATGCCAGCTGAACGAGCTATCCAGGTAGCCATGTTTACGCTGATACTCATTGGGCTATGCTCATTAGGCGCATGGGCCAGTTATGAATTCTTGAACGGAGCTTTGATCTTGGAAATCGCAGGTATTGCGCTTAGCTGGGGAGTGATCTTGCTGATCCTGTACCTCGCATTCAAGGCACTTAACTGGGAATGGTGGAGCTAGCGATAAGTGAAGACCGAGCAATGCCTAGAAGCATCCCTCAAATCCAGTGCTCCTTGTAGCACGCGCTCGATCCCCGACATTTACCCCAAATTCCCTAAGGGACTAGCGTTCACAGTATCTTGAGAGCGAGGTCTTGCGTTTCCTTCCCTTTTGCTCTCCTTAGTGACCGATTTCGATGTGATTCTCAGCCCGCGCCCTTGCCTTTGCTCCATTCACCTTTCGAAAACTGACCGATTAATAGTGATCTTACGAGTGTCGCCTTGTGTGAGTTTTTAGAAATGGTTGATTGTCGAGCAAAACCAATGTAACTATCGTGGCTAGAAGGCTACTTTGTCCTCATGATCTTAATCTTGCCTAGTATGCGCCAATACTCAACTTCTATGCCAGAAGCAATTTTGGCCTTCAATTCCTCCTCAGCCGGGTAAGGAGCATCCAAATACTCGTAAGTTTCAAGATCCATAATCTGAACACCCGTTGGGTTCACCGCAAACACTTGGCCCATACGTTTATCGAGTATAGGCACCTCTGCGCCAAGATCCACGGGCTTGACAAAGCTTCTTTTGGTTCCATCAAAAACACCGACGGCCGTTATTCTCGCCTTGGCTGAACCGTGCTTCCCAGGTTTTGATTTTTGTATGTCAACGATGTGGCACGGTTCGCCGTCAATTACCATGTAGCCGCCCACGCGTAAGCTTCCGACGTCAACCGGTTTGCTCATGTGCCCACCAACTTGAAGCTGCTATTATATACAGCAGTTTTAAACAGCATTCATATATATAGATTAAGGTGTCGGTAATAGCTGAAAGGGAAATAGTTTGTTCAGAAGCGTCGGGTTTGTAGCTCGTTTCGACAAGAAGAAAGCTTTGAGATTGCTTGAAAATCTGGCGGAGTTTCTGTCAAACGAGGGAGTGAAAGTCTACGTCGAGGATACATTGGCTGGCAAGGTCAGTGAAAAAGAAACCGTTCCATTGACTCGAATGAGAACCGACTTCATTATCACAATAGGTGGGGACGGAACGATCTTGAGAACTTGCGCCTCAATCCCGAAACCTGAACCTCCCATACTCGCGATCAACATGGGAGTCCGAGGATTCTTGACCGAGGTAGAACCCAAGTCGGCTTTCGAAGCCGTGGGAAAATGCCTAAGAGGCGAATTCAACGTTGAAAAGTGCATGAAGCTTGCAGTAAATGCTGATGGCATTGAATTCCCAGATGCGCTCAATGAAGTCGTCGTTTCGGCTGATGAACCAGCTAAGTTGCTTTACACAAGAATCTTGAAAAATGGTGAGCCAATTCTGGACTGCCAAGCAGACGGATTGATGATCGCAACACAAACCGGCTCAACGGGTTACTCGCTCTCGGCTGGCGGGCCAGTTTTGGATCCTGACGTAGATTCCTTTGTCTTGACTCCTATCTGTGCCTTAACAGTTTTCAAGGCCATAGTCTTTCCAGCTAACGCAAACCTTACGATTGAAGTAAACAGACCAAGAAGAATGCTTGTGTCAGTAGACGGCCAGTACCGTCAAGTGATAGAGTCCGAACTTCCAGCTATAGCAATCACGCGCTCAAAACATGAAGCATCTTTCATTAGGTTCAAAGAAGACTTCTATCATCGATTGAGAAGTAGGCTGTTCTTCAAGGGATTGGAGTGAAGAACCCGACGGAAAAAGCAGATAGAAGAGTGATAATTTTGGACACTTCAGCTTTTGTAGCTGGTTTTGACCCATTCTCAATTGAAGGCGAGCACTATACGGTGCCTATGGTGAAGGAAGAGATTGCTGGAAGGTCCTTGTCAGAAGTCAGACTTGAGACGGCCGTAGAAAGTGGAAGACTGAAGATCAAGGCCCCAGATGAAGCAGCTCTGAACAAAACAAAGTCCTCAGCCATTTTCGTTGGTGACGCCTTCCTTCTCTCGGAAACTGACTTCCAAGTCTTGGCCCTAGCTCTAGAACTCAAGACGCAGGGTCATTTACCATTAATCGTGACAGATGACTATTCAATACAAAATGTTGCCGACCAAATGAGTATAGAATTTGCCTCATTAGCTACTTTCGGCATTCGTCAGCGCCTACAATGGATAAGATATTGCCCGGCATGTCACAGGAGATATCAGGCAACCCATAAGTCTACAGTCTGTCAAGTGTGCGGAACAAGACTGAAGAGAAAGCCGCTAAGAAGACATGAGTTGAATTCAAACGTCTCTGAAGACAATCAAGACAGAAATCGATCTTGACCAGAATTGAAAGGTGATAACGCATGAGTTCGAATGAGAGAAGAGTGATCTATTTCAATCGAGCAGGCAGACAAAACACAGAGGTTCTACTTGAATCTGTAAAGCAATATGCTGAAAGGGAAAGCATAAAGAACATCGTAGTTGCTTCAACGACAGGTGAGACTGGAGCAAAAGCCTCGGCAATCTTCAAAGGAGCCAACGTCGTAGTTGTTACACATTCAGTTGGATTCCAAGAACCAGGAAAAACAGAACTGCAGAAAGAGCATAAGAGAGTAATCTTGAGAAATGGAGCCAGCGTCTTCACCGGCACACATGCCTTGAGCAGTGTGGAAAGAGCTATTCGCAAAGATTTTGGCACGATACAACCCTTGGAATTGATCGCTAACGTGCTGAGACTATTTGGGGAGGGGACAAAAGTGTGCATCGAAATCACATTGATGGCTGTCGACGCAGGTCTGATTCCCGCTGACCAAGACATCATTGCTATTGGCGGTACGGGTACAGGCGCCGACACTGCATTGAGAATCCGCTCTGCGAATGCTTCGAGGTTCTTCGACCTACGAATAGAGGAGGTCATAGCGAAACCCGGAACCTTCTGAAAACCTCCATGCAAAGCCTCGGCGAGTCTCGGTTTCTGGAGCGATACAAGAGAATATGGGACCTCAAGTCATCTAGTGTTTTTGGAAGAGAACAGCGGCTAGCTCTTTTGAGTAATGAATTTGAATTGCGATACAAAGCAATCTGATGTGGAATAGATTCCGAGAGTTTCCTATGTGCAGGCTATTGGCATGGTCAGATTTCTTCGCCTTCACGTTTGCTGAAATAGATTATGTCTTTGTGCTTCAGGTAACCGCCTTTCCTAAAAAGCTCTTTGGATGCGTTGTTGTCATCATCAACCAGTGCACAGAATATCTTGATGCCGCATTTCTTAAGGATCTTCTCTGACTCTGCGATCAGTGCCATGGCAACACCCGAATTTCTGTGGCAAGGGTCGACTGCAAGGCGGTTGATCCAGCCCTTCCGCATGTCACAACTCATGATGACTACGCCGATGAGCTTTCTTCCCTCGTATGCACCTAAGAAGAAGTCAGGGTTAGAACTCATCTGCCTCGAAATCGATTCCTTGCTGTCTCGTCCTCCCGGCCTGAAGGGTAATGCTGACCTAGACCAGAGTTCAACTATTTCTTCATAGTTGCTTATTGTTAGTCTCCGAGTTTCCATGTAAACACGTGGTGAGAGTTCACTTTTCTTCTTCGACTTCCTTGGTGACATCAATGATTATGTCTAAGGCTGCGTCTACAAGCTCTCTTGTGATAATCAGCGGTGGTGCAACTCTGATGGTCGAGGCTCCGCATGTTATTACACTGATTCCTCGTTTCCAAGAGCGCATCATGATCTCAGCAGCTTTCTTTGGGGCTGCCGTCTTGCTTTCCTTGTTTTCCACAATCTCCACGCCAATCATCAAGCCCTTCCCTCTTACGTCGCCAACGATTTCGCTCTGCTCCTTCAATTCCTCAAGTCTCTTCATAGCATGTGCGCCCTGTTTTGTTGCATTTTCAAGAAGCTTCTCTTCCCTTATGATATCTATGGCCGCTGAGGCAGCCACACACGAAACAGGGTTGCCTCCGAACGTACTTGCATGTGCACCTGGTCCCCAATCCATCACCTTCGCATTGGCGATTGTTGCACCCAGTGGAAGACCTGAGGCTAACGCCTTAGAAGTACAAATGATGTCGGGTTCGACATTCCAATGCTCAATCGCAAACCATTTTCCAGTTCGCCCCATGCCAGATTGCACTTCGTCGACCATGAAAAGCAGGCCATATTTATCTGCAAGTTTCTTCAGTTTCTGATGGTACTCCGGTGGTGGCACGACGTAGCCGCCTTCTCCTTGAATTGGTTCGACAAGCATCCCTGCAACATCCTCTGGCGGCATGTACTTCTGTAGAACGTACTCATCAATGAAATCTACGCACCAGTAATGGCAACTAGGATGACTCAGCTTGAATGGGCATCGATAGCAGTAAGCATAAGGGACGTGAGCAACTCCTGGCATTAGTGGAAAGAAGTAGCGCCGTTGAGCAAGCTTGCTAGCCGTGAAAGACAAGGCTCCGATCGTGCGGCCATGAAATGCACTAATGAAACCGATGAAAAGCTGTTTCCGGCTGTGCCATTTGGCAATCTTGACCGCCGCCTCGATGGCTTCAGCCCCACTGTTGCCGAAATAGACTTTCTTCTCGAACTTGCCAGGGGCGATTTCCGATAGTTTCTCGGCCAAGTCAAGAACCTCCCTATAGTAGAAATCAGTATTGGAATAGTGCAAGAAGCGCTCACACTGTTTCCTTATAGCTTCTGTGACTTTTGGATGGTTATGACCAACATTCAAGCATACTAGACCCGAATTGAAGTCTATGTATTCGTTTCCGTCAACATCTTTGACTATGCACCCTTTGCCAGATTCTACTACGAGTGGGTAGAAGCGTCCATACGACGGCGAAATCAGACGTTCATCCTTCTTAACTAAATCTCTCGCTTTAGGACCAGGAGGTGAAACGACAATCTTTGGATAACCGCTCATTTTCCCTTCACCAAAAGAGACTAACGATTAGAAAAGACGGTTTTATATAGCTAACTGTGGATTCCCAGTGAAAGAGAATGGAGTGAATTCACGTTATTGGCCCATCGCTGGTTGCCGCATCTCTAGCGCGCTACTATGCTGGAAAAGCTCTATGGTTTGGTCAGCACGATCTCAACGGCTGAGACTTTTGTCTTCTTTCCTCCCTCTCTTGGGATTTCTTCTGTGCAAATGCTGATGCCTTGAAGTTGCACATCTTTGAGAAAAGCTCGCCTCAGCAATTCTACCGTGTCAACGGCTCGGCAGATCGCCCTACCTCTAGCTTTCACAACAATCTTGCCTGACCCAGTGCCAAAGTGGGTCAAGCAGGCAATCACATAGTTTCTTACTGGTTTTTGACCGACCAGCACGGTGCTTTCCTTGATCTGTTTTTTTTCTCCATTTTTTTCTGGTTCTCGTTCCTTGGCGGTTTCTGACTGCTTCTCTTTTTTCACTGCTCTTCTTTTTCTCTTGGGTTCCGTCATATTCTATTCCTTGTATTCAATGGCTTCGCGGTCTTTGATTGTTTTGAAGTGGTT
The DNA here is from genome assembly GCA_964506875.1 of uncultured Candidatus Bathyarchaeia archaeon. Taxonomy (GTDB): domain Archaea; phylum Thermoproteota; class Bathyarchaeia; order Bathyarchaeales; family Bathycorpusculaceae; genus CAZDNV01. Next base: position 5,638 of record CAZDNV010000043.1, on the reverse strand, counting down.
CATATCATGGTTCTTTACTTCTTATTATCTTTTCGCGTGAAATTACATGAAGGCAAATTTGGACCTGCGTTCTTTGACCTTGCTGGTCTCAACGGACTTTTTCTAGCAGCGTCTTAACGTATTTCATTCCTTCCTCGAAAGCACGTCCGTTTGCCTCAAGAAGGTTGCTCTTTTTACCGAAGAGCTCCTTCAACCCTTCGATAACGCTGTTTTTAGTGACAACACCTGTGAGTGCAACATATGCTCCCAGCATGACCATATTTGCTGCTCTTTCGGTGCCAGCGGCAGACGCGATGTCATTTGCAGGGATAGCAACAGCTCTGACATCATTTCTCGTCACTGGACGGTTGACAAGCGAGCTGCTAAGTAGTAGCCAACCGTTGCTCTGCACTCGCGGTTCAAAAGCCTCGAGAGAAGGATTATTCATAACAATAGCAGCACGAGGATGAGGCATCACTGGAGAACCGATTTCCTCATCTGAGATAACGACAGTGCAGTTAGCCGTGCCACCCCGCATTTCGGGTCCATATGAAGGAATCCATGTGACGTGCCTGCCTTCCTTCATAGCACTGTATGCCAAGAGTTTCCCAATGAACATTAATCCTTGGCCACCAAAACCCGCCAGGACAACATCTTCATAGAGACTCTCCTTCCCTGTCTTAGTCATTCTTACTCCGCCTTGGGGGCTTTGAACTCTCCCAATGGGAAGCAAGAAGCCATTTTCTCATCTACCCATCTTATTGCTTCAACAGCTGACATGTGCCAGTTTGTCGGACACTGTGATAGAAGCTCAACCAAAGAATAGCCTAAACCATTGATTTGGGTTTCAAAAGCCTTTCTTATGGCCTTCTTCGCCTGTATTATGTTCTTTGGGCTGGTAACGCTTGCTCTCGCAACATATGCCGAACCTTCAAGCGTGGATATCATTTCACACATACGGATCGGGTAGCCAGCTTTCTCTGGCGTTCTTCCATTTATGGTGGTTGTCGTCTTTTGCCCGATAAGCGTCGTAGGAGCCATCTGACCGCCCGTCATTCCGTATATGGCGTTGTTGACGAATATTGTGGTGATTTTCTCTCCACGTGCTGCTGCATGAACTACCTCAGCCGTGCCTATAGCCGCAAGATCTCCGTCTCCTTGATATGTAAATACGACAAGCTCAGGATGGACTCGTTTACAGCCCGTAGCAATGGCAGGTGCTCTCCCGTGTGCAGCTTCGTAACAGTCCAAATCGAGATAGTTGTAGAGCAAGACAGCACAACCTACAGGGGCAACAACCACAGTTTTCTCTTGAATTCGAAGCTCGTCTATCACTTCTGCCACTAATCTGTGAATAATGCCATGACCACAGCCCGGGCAATAATGTGTGCTTATAGAAGTAAGTATCTTGGGCCTTCCAAAGACCACTTCCAGTTCACTCTGCTTTTCCAGCAATTTGCTCTACCTCATCGACCATTTCCTCGTAACTTGGAACGATGCCGCCGACTCTACCGTAAAAGTGGACGTGACTCTTGCCGCAAACAGCAAGCTTGACATCCTCAACCATCTGCCCAAGGCTCATCTCAACAACAAGGAGATCCTCCACTCTTGCAGCGATCTGGGCGTACGCCTGATAGGGGAAAGGATAGAGCGATATGGGCCTTAGCAGCCCAACTTTGAATCCTTTCTCCCGTAGAATCCTTATCGCCGTCCTTGCGATTCGTGCAACAGTGCCGTATGCAGCAATCACTATCTCTGCATCTTCAGTCATATAGGACTCGAAGCGCACCTCATTCTTCACCGCGCCACTAAGCTTATGAGCGATCTCCAAGTTTCTCTTTTCCAAAATCACTGGATCTAAATACAGGGTCTTGATCAGGTTGCGAGGTCTGCCCTTGGCGCCAGTGATAGCCCACTTCTTCTCTAGCAGGCTTCTGGATTTTTCAACTCGCCCGAATTCTATGGGCTCCATCATTTGTCCAATGTTGCCGTCTCCTAGAACCATAACTGGGTTGCGGTACTTATCGGCCAGATCAAAAGCAAGCATCGTAAGGTTTGCTGCTTCTTGACCCGTTGAAGGAGCTAAGACCAGCAAGTGATAATCACCATGACCGCCGCCCTTAGTTGCTTGGAAGTAATCTGATTGTGAGGGGTGAATCCCACCTAGCCCTGGTCCGCCGCGCATCATGTTCACGATTACGCATGGAAGTTCTGCCGCGGCAATGTAGGATATTCCTTCTTGCATAAGGCTGATTCCCGGGCTGGAAGATGACGTCATCACTCGGACCCCTGCACCAGCACCGCCAAACACCATGTATATTGCGGCAACTTCGCTTTCCGCCTGAAGAAACGTTCCGCCAACTTCAGGTAAACGCCATGACATGTATTCTCCGATTTCATTTTGCGGGGTTATTGGATAACCGAAATAATATCTGCACTCAGCTTGGACTGCAGCTTCTGCTATTGCCTCGTTACCAGCCATAAATTTCTTGTCTGTCATTTCTTTGTCAACCCGGTTTCACATCTCGGTAAACAGTAATTGCGGCGTCGGGGCAGACCAAAGCGCACAAGGTACAACCCGAGCATTTTGTCTGAGGGCCGCAGAATTCGGCTGGGTGATAACCCTTTTTGCCAACGTGTTTTGCTATCCTGATGAGGTTCTGTGGGCAAAAGCTGGCACACAGAGAACACCCCTTGCAGAATTCTTCATCTATTTCTATTCTACCCATATTCTCTTCTCAGCTCTACCCATCTTGTCAGGGTCCTTCTTGCCTTAGGTTCCTGAACAGAGATTCAAGGTCCTGCTCGGCTCAAAGACTAGGTCTCAAAGCTCAGCCATATTAACATTAGGCTAGGCAATTAGCAGAAGCATCATCAAAACGAGACCACTTAGAGCAAACATAGGCACTGCGACCCTTCTAGCTCTCTGAATCACTCTGTCCGTGAGGAGAGACAATGTTTCCAACCGCTTCTCTCCAATGACCCTAACCTTTGGAACCGTTATGTTGCGGCACGACGTGCTGACGCTCTCCAATGCAGACATGGCAGCAAGGACCGCCTTCTTGATATATCCTATTAGCGTTTCATGGTCAATCACCTCACCGATAGGATGATAACCACGTTTACTCAGGACTATTGCACTTACAGAATGTGTATCCGTGGTGAAAACTTCACCTTCATTAATGCCCATGGATCTAAGAGCTGAAAGTATCTTCTCACGCAACCCTGAAATCATGTTGTTACCATCAATCACAACGTATGCCGTCTTCTGACCATCAACGTTAACCACGATTGCTGTAATCCCTCCTGCACCCATCCCTTCCTTGACCCCGAGCGCTTCAGGTTTAACCGTTGCTGAACCGATTTCGAAAGGAAAGCGCTTCAAAGAGGCGATCCTGTCCAAGCATGCAGTCGCGACGGTTTTCAGGTCATCTAGGGCTTCCGGCGTCTGCATCACCCCATCTATGCTGTTGTGCGCGTTAACTGCAACACAGCAGGTAAAACCATACTTCTCTGATTCTCGCCGTATGAAGAGACCCAGTTCTTGGGGCAAGTCTTCTGTTGTGCTAGGCGCCAACGTCAGTGAGAGCAAAGCCGCGTTACCCAAGATTTGGCAATACGCAGTGGCCAAACCTGTGCTTGTTTTGATGCATCGCGTTGCCCTTGTTTCCGAGGTTTTGAAATCTATAGAGTCAACGATGCTGTCTATCACTTTCTGGTTCTGAAGCTGAGAGGTCAAATCAAGCTCATGCCCTTGCAGGCCGAGAGGGACGCATGCAACATAGCCTTCTTTTTGCAGGGCAGATTCGATCAAGGAAGGCAGCAGACTGCTTCCCACATTCTTGAAAGGCCCAGGATGGACTGAGGAAACCACGATAGCACTCTTGTACTTGGGAGAATCCAATTTTATCAGAGAAACCTCAATATCCTGTTCTTCACTTAGTCTTTCAAGAAAATCCTCAAAAGGAGCATTCAGACCCAATACCCAGTTCAGCAGAAAGGCTTTGAATAGAAACAAAGACGGAACTCCAAGCATTTGTTCACCGACCTGGTCCAGCAAATAGAGAAAGAAGCACGTTGAAAGGAAGGCCACAATGGACGAGAAGGCGAAGGCTAGAAGCGTGCCAAATGAGATCACATAGCCCGCCTTCAACCAAAACCACAGAAAGGGAAGTAGGCAAAAGAAAGGCTGTAGGAAGGCACTAAGCAATAGCTGAGTTGCATTCATAGATGTTGACGATTTGAAGACTACCAGGCGGAGTATCAGTACTGCTGAAAAACCCAGTAGTGATAGTCGAGTCCACCATGCCACGCCAACATATCCACAAACTGCAGCCCCTACAAGAATGAAAGGAAACCACAGTACCCAACAGACAAATGACAGCGTCATGATCCGTCTCATGTCATAGATGGGCTCTCGCTTCAGAATCGCCACTTCTAGCACAAGATCGAGAAGGTAACTTGTCAGGACGATTAGAAGACCCAGTAATAGGCCATCCAGCAATCCTTCGTAGGAACGAAACACGATGGCTGCTGTTAGCATTGCACTTCCGATGCAAAGAAGGGTCTGAAACACGACAACTTCTCTGTAAGATGGGAGCTTGAATAATGAAGCATAGTGTTTGACAACGCTATCCATTGATTGGTTCAGCATGTCTTTTGCCACCCCCAGCCCCTTGGGTGGGTTTTCTAGAATGCAGGCTCGAACATATTAAAGTGTTGTGAAGACAAGCACATTGCCAGAGTAACGTTTACTTTCAAGCAGTTGCCCCAGAGTATTCATTGTAGCCGTTGTTCTAGTTCAGAAATGGCAGTTGATCAACACCGTACACTTTAAGAGGAGCGATTTTTATATTTGCATGTCGTGAATTGAAGGTTTTGCGGGTCCTATGCCTGAGCCAAACATACCGTTGACGATATTTCACATGTTGGAAAAGAACGTGGGGAAAGAGATAAGAGTGATCTTGGACCCTGCCTACGGATTTGAGGGAACTTTGATGGCTGTTACTCGTGAGCCCGCTGGAATCTGGCTATCGGATGCAGAAGCAGTTATTTTGCGGGCCACCATAGCGCAGCCTATACCGCAGGTGGCAAGCAGAGAAGAAAGAAGTGAAATATTCGTACACCTCAATTCTGTTCAGAGAATAGAGGTTCTACATATGTCGCCACGCCGCCAATAGCGTTGAGTCTAGCGTGGGAAGAACAGTTGGGCCAAAACACACACGATTACTAAAGCCACAGACAAGGCTACAAGTATTTCAGGTCTAACCTTAATGCCTTCAGTCTCTTCCTCGAAGAACCTCAGTAGACCAGCGCTTGCCTGAGGCATCGGTCCTGATTTTTCCTTTTTCTTTTTGCTCATTCGGGGCGCCTTTCCATTTAACGATTGAGTCTATTCTTTTCTTCATTATTAAGGTTGTGCAATGCCGAAAGAGTTTTTATTTTTGATTGAGAGATAGTGTGACTTAAGGGTGTCTGGGTTGGTAACGCCTAAGGAAGACTACGAGAAAGTATTTGATCTCCTTCAACAACATCATAAGTGGTTTCAGGAAAGCATTCCGCTTATTGCTAGCGAAAACGTGCCTAGCCCGGCTGTCCGCGAGGCTCTCATATCTGATTTCGGTAATCGTTATGCAGAAGGTTGGCCTGGTGAACGTGT
>CAZDNV010000042.1:0-14868 GCA_964506875.1 uncultured Candidatus Bathyarchaeia archaeon | reverse complement strand
AACCGCGTCAGCAAATGTCTCCTGCCAGTTTCTTACGCATGTATTCCCGGCCAAAACTCTTAGGATCTTCAATAGGCTCCGAGGGCTTCACGCTTCCATACAATGCCTCAGTCGGGTGATCGTAAACCCTCACTGGAACAAGCACAATCCTGCCCTCAAGCTCTGTGATCAGAAGCTTGCATCCCTCATCGACACCATATTTATCACGAACACGTTTAGGCAGGATCACCCGTCCATACTTGCCAACTTCCACTGACACACGCATCACCGACAAGTAATATGGAAAGCGACAAATAAATACGTTTTTGTCAACCTAGCCTCAATTCGTCAAGATACCGTTGGAACGCACTTGTTCTCTCAAGATGCTCACCCGCAGAAAACAACGATGCCGAACTCGCTAGCAGAGTAACTGGGAAATCCTGCTCTTCTTCTCTGCAATCCATGCATAAGTCTTCTTCAAACCATCCTTCATACACGTCTTCGGCTCATACCCCAACATCCTCCGAGCCTTCTCTATAGACGCCCTTCTCTCAACCACCTTATCCCAATCCCTTCTAGGACCCGAAGCTACTCCCGCTTCGTTCCCCGTCAACTCATTTATCCAGTTAGCCAGATCAATCACCCTTGTCTCAGTCTCAGACGCCAGGTTGATCGCCTCACCAACCGCTTCTTTGACCACACCCAAACGCAACGTCCCATCCACAATATCCTCGACAAAAGTGAAGTCCCTCGTTTCTTCACCAGTACCCATAATCGGTAAAGGCTTCTTGTTCAACGCCGTCCAGATAAAGTTCGGAATGACGTTTCTGTACTTGCCGGGCACTTCACCGGGACCATAAACGTTAAAGTATCTTGCTACCGCCACAGGCAAATGATAGTAATTGCAGAAGTAATTGCAGTAGAGTTCGCCCACCAGTTTGTTGATCTGGTAAGGAGTATCCAAGTGTATTGAGACGTAACCTTCCTTCAAGGGGAGTGGCGCTTGGCTCCCGTACACTGAACAGCCCGAAGAAGCAAAAACAAACCGCTCCACTCCTACCAGATTCGCGTACTCGAGCGTTTTCAAGGTTCCCAGACCGTTAACAAGCAGGTCAGTTTCAGGATGATCCACACTGTTCTGATTGGCAAAATGCGCTGCAAGATGAAAAACAAATCGAGGCCTCGAACCAAAAGCGCTCTTCATCTTTTCCTCGTCAAGGATGCTACCCTTAACCAACGTAACCCGGGCGTCTTTAGGCAGATTCCACTCAGGGGACGATGAAAGATCATCGATAACCACGATTCTCTCTGGCTCCGCTCTCAAAAGCGTCTTCACAAGGTTGCTGCCTATGCACCCTGCCCCGCCAGTTATGAGGATTCTCTTGCCTGAGTAATGCTCTAGTATCTCTTTGCTATCCATCATTCAGGTAACGAGCTATAAGTTTTCCTGAACCACTCGACAGTCTGCCGGATGCCTTCGCTGAATGGAATCGTCAGCTTAAAACCCAGATCGCTTTTTGCCTTTGAGGAGTCCGGGGTTTTGACCTTAGTAGTGAATGGCTCGCTATCTTTGTAGGTCACTTTGGAATCATCTTTGCCAATGCATTCTAGGATCAAGTCTGAAACGTACTTTATCTCATATTGCTCTTCGCCGCCCAGATTATAGACTTCCCCATTTCTGAAATTGTCAATTATGTTAACGAGTGTTCTGCAAATGTCTTCAACATGCTCAAGCGTCCTCTTGTGGCCAAGATAGACAGTGTAAGGCTGATCATGCATCGCCTTGTGAATGAATCTCGGTATCCATCCACGGTAAGGAGTGTGGTGCTCACCTGGTCCGTAGACATTGAAAAGCCTGACTCTTACAGTTTCGCTTCTGAACATGGCTGCAGAATTGAGTATCTGCAACTCGTTAACCCACTTTGAAATGGCATAATCATTCATCTGCTTGATAGGCACGGTGTCCATAACGCTTTCAGCCATCACTCCGTCATAATCTCCATACACCTCGGCACTGCCGAAGAAAATCAAGCGGAATCTCCTCTTTTCCTGCATCCTCAAGATATTCTTTGTACCGACGACATTCGTTAGCCAAAGATTCTCAAAGTAATCCTCACCGTTCCATCGTCCATATTCAGCCGCAGCATGATAAACGTAATCGTAAGCCTGACTTTCAAACATGCGCTCAACCTGTCTATACTTGCTCACGTCACAGCGAACGTAGTTCTCAAGGTCGCAATTCATCAGGTCGCTAACCCAAACGGTATAGTTGTGTTTCTCAAGCTCGCGCACAAGATTCGAACCGATGAACCCTCGCCCGCCGGTGACGAGGATTCTCGCACGCGTCATCAGCGAGCCTCAGAAAGCCCGATGGACAACGCCAATCTGCACAGAGAAGCTCCTAGGAGACGGTGTCATCTGCCGTTTGTCTTCCTCGCTAGCCGCGATATCGCGTACAACGTTATGGAAGTTGATAGACAGAAGAACCCTATCATGATGAACGCGATTGACGCTAAAGCGATATTCGTCTCTATCTGATGCTGTATCGAATACATTTGCAGCATCCACATGCCGAAGAAGACGCCAGCCACCAAGCTCAATATCCCAGGCACGCCAAGGATAATCAACGGTTTGTCCTCAACAACGAGCTTGACTATAGAAACAAACACGTTAAGACCATGTGATACAGGATTCTGGCTGGAAGTCTCAAGATTCACATCGTAACTGCATGATGATGGAACTTCACAAATGCGCAGGCCCTCCTTTCGTGCATTGAGCAGGATTTCGGCACTTACGCCCATGTTGTCCTCAAAGACATCCAATGCTTCCAGCGACTTGCGGCTATAGGCCCTGAACCCGCTCTGAGCATCCTTGACACCATTCTTTGAACCGTTCTCAACAATCCTTGTCAGTAGCTTCACTCCAGCCCGCCTATACCAAGGCATTAGAGATCTAAGGTGTCGATCAGCAAACCTTGAACCGATAACAACATCAGACACTCCATCGATTATGGGTTTCACGACCACTGGGATTTCGCGCGGGTCATGCTGACCATCTGCATCAAGAGTGACCAAGATGTCAGCATCCAACTCTCTGCCATGTTTAAACAGGCTTTTGATTGCAGCGCCGTAGCCCAAGTTGCGTTCATGCTTCACAACATCGGCGCCTAAGCGCTTCGCGATTTCGCCCGTCAAGTCAGTTGACCCGTCATCACAAACAACAACCTTGCTGGAATGCTTTTGCGCTTCTATGATAACCCTTGCTATAGTCTTCTCTTCATTAAAGGCCGGAACACCCACGACCACATACTTCTGGCTCCCGACAACTGCCATCTTCTCAGATTCAACTCCAGCTTTCTCAAGACTGGCCAAGCAATTCACTCCGACAAGTCAGACAGGCCAAACAGACGAATCTCCGATTCATGGATTACACTATATAACGCTTTTGCGCTATCAACAGCAGCAGTCCCAAGTCCTAGGTTGTTCACGACTTTGCCTCTCAAGCGTCACAGGTCTTGTTCCCTGAAAGCAGTTGCCTAAGACCATGCTCAAGCGACGTCTTTGGATGGAAGGCAAGTACCTTCTTTGCCGTCGAAATGCTAGCATAGCTCTTCCTTAGATCGCCACTTCTGGGACTCTTGTGAATAACCTTAGCTTCTTTTCCAGAAACTCTGATCAGAAGGCGGGCCAGTTCGTTTATTGAAGTCTCTTTTCCGGAAGCAACATTGAACGTAAATCCATATGATTTGTCACTCTTCAATGCCGACAGGATAGCGTCGCAAGCGTCTTTGACGTGAACGAAATCTCTTGTTTGATCCCCGTCGCCATAGATTATGAGTGGTCTTCGGTTAGCCAGATTTCGGATGAAACTTGTCACTACACCGCTGTAGGAATCGTCTTCTCTTTGCCGAGAACCATAGACGTTGAACAGCCTCATTATGCTGGTGCCTAGACCGTAGGCTGAGCAGAAGGCTCTGCAGTAGTGCTCTGCGGCAGCCTTTGAGGCCGCATAAGGAGATAGCGGTTCAATGGGATGTTTCTCATCAATGGGAAGATACTTTGGCTCCCCGTAGACCGCACATGAGGACACAAATATGAATTTCTTCACTTTGGCTTTCACAGATAATTCTAGTAGGTTCAGTGTGCCATTCACGTTAACGTCATTCGTTAGAATTGGTTCCTTAACGGAGTAAGGTACGCTTGCCACAGCGGCCAAGTGCACTACTGCATCAGCTTCTTTGACTAGCCTGCCCGCTAGATGACGATCCCGAATGTCCCCTCTTGAGAACTTGACTGTGCCATTGGCGACGTGAGATTGCAGGTTTTCGATTCTTCCTGTGTACAGATCATCAATAACTGAGACCTTGTAGCCTTCCTCAACCATCATGTCCACAAGATGCGAGCCTATAAAGCCCGCTCCGCCTGTCACCAAGATCTTTGAGAATTGAGGACTTTCAGGAGTCATGCTAGGTTCTGCATGGTCTAGATGTGTTTAAGTATCCAATGACCAGAAATCTTATGAAGCCCAAGTCTCTTGCCCACCTTCCAGCTGACTTGCACCCCAGTCTTCTTCCTATCTCGCTCATTCTTCTGGCTATGTCTTTGCCAACAGTCCTCATTAATCGACTGACTGGACTTTCTAATGCTTCGAGGAGCTTTTTGATTATGGGATGCAAAACGCTGGCAAGGAAGGCGCTCTTGACTTTTTCAACCACTTTCATAGTTAGGTCTATTTCAGCCCTCTCAGTCCGGGATAAAACTCTGAACCAGATTCTGTGCCGAAGTGCCCTTCTCTTAATCTTTGTCAGCTTCGTTCTACAAAGTAGACTGTAACCTGGAGGGAAGCTCAAAGCTGCAGGCACCCGCACACGTCAGCTTGAAAATCATTTTTCTTCGCTCTTTTCGACCTCAACCCGAACCAAACCTGCCGCGATCAAAACGCCAAAAACAGCTACAATGATAAGTGCTGGTACAAGGAAAGCCATCATGGTATTTATTGGGCCAAGCTGTCCCCCAACCGTTGTTTCGTAGCTTGGGCTATTAGGAACACCAAGTCTAGACCCGAAACTTGCCCGTTCAACAATAAAGAACAGACCAATGAGAACCATTGCTACGATTATTCCAGATTTTGCCAAATTCTTAATCAAGCGGTGAACACCTGCGGGTTTCTGCTACATTGCCACTTATTGGTCGGTTCAACTTATAAGATTTGCTACAGGCTAACCGGCGCTCACGCGTATATTTTCCGAATCAAGCGTCTTCAGCAAGTGACTCGCCAACAATAGCGCCTCAAGCTGATGAGCAGAACAGAGTTATATTGAGTCCAGGACATTGCTTAATCGTTAACAGAAATCGCACGCGCCGATTTCCAAAAGCTTGGAGATCTCTGAAATGTATGATGAAAAGCATATGCTTCGGCTCCCATTCAAGACCGAAAAGACCACAGCATACGTCTACTTGCTTATTGTTGCCCTATACTTGCTCCTGTCCTCCGCACACTTGACGAACGTGCTTGTCAACCTGACCGTCGGGAACAGCGTCGGTCCCTATTTCGAGTTCATAAGTCCCGCAATAGACCGTAGCGTAGTCTACGCATTGAACCTCGTAGTCCTGTTCTGCATTGCAGTAAAGCCTCGAAAGGCACTACTGCCCCTACTTCTCGCCTTGTGCATGGCTGCAAGCTACTTTCTCCATATGCAAACGATTGACCTGCTGCTGACCTTAGTTACTTATTTTTCGTTGACTTGGTTTTTGACAGGCCCCGAATCTTTCACCACGGTGAGAAGGAAAGAAGCCCTGTTCCTCCTAGTAGTGTATCTGTTCTCAATCCTAATCATTATCGAAGCATCAACCCTCGTTTGCTGGCTTGCCTTCTCAATGATGCCTACGCTCGCGTTCGAAGGAGGATGCAAGAGTCTCGTGGATTTGGAAACGAAAGCTTTTCTTCTAACCGGAGGATTCGCGCCCTTTTTGATCATTCTGCTGTTTTTCATGTGGACGGCAAAGCCCTTCTTTTCGCACATTGGCCTGCTGAGAAAAATGAGAGGGATATTGTCTGACCTAGGGAACGGCTCATGCAGCGGCATTTGCACGAAGCTGTCTCCTTCATTTCTCGTTGCATGCGCACTTGTCTTATCAATTCTAGTGGCAGCCTATCCACACCTGCCTGGAGTGAACCCTAATGCGCATGCGGTAGGCGTCCGGGAGGACATTCAATTCTACAGCCAGTGGTTGACAAAGATGGCAAATCAGGACTTCGTCAGCGTCGTTGCAGACTCCTTTTTCAGGAATTCGGGACGCACTCTAAGCCTACTAGTGCTCTACCTCGCAAAATACACTGGCGGCGCTTCCTCTCTAGACACCGTTCAGCTTTTGCCGATTATCTTGGCCCCAGTCTTGGTGTTAGCTGTATACTTCTTCATCCGAGAAGCAAACAAATCCGGATGCATAGGTTCCCTCGGCGCTCTGATGTCTGTCTCTTCCTTTCACATCTTAGTTGGTATTTACGCTTGCTTTCTTTCAAACTGGATAGCCCTCGTTGAGCTTTACCTGTTCATGGGTTTCTACCTGGGTGCATTGAGGAGGCAATCATATTGGCGAGGGGCAGCCGCGCTCTTCTTTTCGGTGTCTCTTCTTTTCACTCACTCATGGACTTGGGGAATGACCATAGGCGTGCTCGTCATACATCTGCTTCTTACCGCAGTCTTCAAAAGAAAGAAGCTGAGCCAACACCGACTCGAAATACTCATCATCGTTGTTCTCATTATTGCCAACGGGTTAGCAAGCCAGGCGAGAAACTATGCGTTAGGCTTATCGGCGAGCGACTTGGAAACTTGGGGAATCGCACAGAAAGATGTCTCTGTAGGCGCATTAGGATCTTTTTGGGATGACTTGCTCTATACTGTCATGCACACGATGTATGGTTCGTTCGTCAATCCCTTAGGCTTAGCATTGGCTGCCATTGGAGCGTTCGTGATAGTAGGGGACGACAGACCCGCAAGCCGCTATCTGTTATCCTGGCTAGTTGCGTCATGCATCTTTTTCGTCTTCAGCACAGGATGGGTTGTGAAAGGGCGGATATTGTTCAATTTTCCTTTACCCTTTCTGGAAGTTGCAGGCCTGATCGGAATATGCAGCTTTCTAGACAGACAGCTTGATCATGACAGGGCCGCGCTGATGAAGGCCTTGACGATAGTACTCACCTTGCTCGTGAGTCTGGTCTATGCTTTCCGATTTCTATTCAGTATCGCCCAAATCTAAACCAAAGTCAGAGAGGCGCTTGACCTTCAACGAAAACATATGCCTAGTCAGCACAAAGACGAGAGAACTGCGGCAATCCTTGGCGTTACCTTGGAATGCAAATCCTCAATCACTTGCCGGTAGCCAGATTCTGTGAAGCGACTACGTCTGTGCCAATCGATATTCTAGTACGCTCTGGTAGTATGGGTCCGGGCCGACTTCTCCCATAACGTTTGCGATTGCCTCTGCAAGGCTTAATCTCTCCGAATAGAGTGCCTTCACTAGCTTTAAGGCTGCTTCGTCAGAGTGAGACAAGTCTACGTATCCGTTCCATGCAGCATAGGCCTTGGCGCCCCTGTCAAAAAACCTTTGGATAGAGTATGAGTCTCCTGTACCGTTGCATCCCATCAATATTATCGTTGAGCCATTCAGGCCCATTTGGCTATTTGCCCCTAGGACAGCCGCGTTTAGCGCAAAGTATGCGGGTTCAGTCTCGTCAAAAGTGAGCCCCTTCCTGACACTTCCTGTCAGCTGCTCCGCGGCATACTTGGATTCAGTGTAAAGCTCTCCGCTGAAAAGGTAGAGAAAGCCATCTGTATGAATGGCGCTGTGAAGTCTCAATATGATGACCTTGTACCCCTTTATGTTTGTCAATAAGGGAATAGTGACGTTTTCTCCTCTAAGAACATCCACGTGATACCCTGCATTCGTGAGAAGACTCGTTAAGTTACCTGTCAAGGCAGCATTAGGCTTCTTGTTGTATAAGCCGTCCAAAATGATGGCCTTAGGCGCTTCAGGCGTGACTGGTTGACCGTTTTGACCAGGTGCCTGCGGCCAGTTGAGCCAAGCGACGACTGCGGAAAAGAGAATCACACCAGTAATGACCAAAACTAAAGCTGTCTTCAGCTGTAACTTAGATGATTCCGCAGATGCAAGAGCTATGCTCCTTGCGGATTTTCGCACGCGATGCTCAGAATCATTCCCGCTTCTACTCCGCGCTTCTCTCACGTCGTGTGCCTCCAACCAAACCATACCAACTAGGACGACATTGCCAGTTTAAAAACGTATTACAGAAAGGCCCCAATGGCATCAATTCTCCAGAGGCAAACACGGACTTCTCTTAACGACAGGCCAGTACTAGTCCAACGAAATGCTCTCTTGCGGACGCTTCTTATTGCAGTAGCTGCTAGCGACGAATCTTCCTAGCGTAGACTGCAACTGGCACTGTGACCACGACAGCTGCGATTGCTGACGGGATAGCCCAATCCCTCAACGTCACTGACAGATCAGGATCCTCTATGCAACCGCCAACAGTCTCACGTTGACTTCCAAATATTGTCACCATAATCGTAACATTGCATACTGCAATACCAAAATCTGCAGAGACGAGCAAATCAAAGACCCCAAGGGGCGCAGAGCCGCTGGCGCTTATCGTTAATGTTGATTGATTGCTTCTCCAGTCTCCACCTCTCGGTGGAATTATGACTACTGGTGGGTTGAAGTCAGTGGAGACTCCACTGATTGAGGAAGCAGAAAGCGTTACGGACCAAGATCCCGGATTCCCCTTTCCAGTAACATTTATAGTCGATTGGCCCGAACCGCCTCGAAGCACCATTACTGAAAGAGGGTCAGCTGAGAGACCATATCCTACGGCCACAGGTGCATAACACAAATGCGCGAAGTGGCCAAATGCGACCAGAATGACTGAGACAAAGCACAAGATCAAACACGCACTGCTCCTTGGTTTCATACTTCCAGACTCCTCAGAAGCTATCTAGGCTTGAGAACCCTCTATTCCTCTTGGAGTTTAAAAGACTTTTCGCAAGTCATAGATCGACAATCGACTAGCATCATGCAGGCTAAGAAGCGGAGAATGCCAATATTCTTCGTTACTCACCGATTCTCAAGGGTTACAGGCTTATGCGGCATGGAAAACCGGTGCACACTAATGCCATTGAAATAAGGAATAAATAGGTCGACGGATTATTCTATTGCTTGGTGTTCCAAAATGGGGAATTTAGAAACACAACTCTAAGCAGCTTTTGAAACATAATAATCCCCAAAAGAATCCCCTGAACCTCCTGGAAAACAAGAATGAGGAAAGAAAGCCCAACAGCGCAGACCATAGGTTAATCGGTCAGCAATTGGATCTCTTCTCGGTCAGCGAAGACGTAGGTGCTGGACTAATACTATGGCATCCGAATGGCACAACCGTCCGCAGAATCATCAGAGACTATTGGGAACAAGAACATCTGAAAAACGGCTACCAGATCGTTTGCACGCCTCACATTGCACGCGAAAAGCTCTGGCAGATCTCAGGGCACCTGGACTACTACAAGCAAAGCATGTACACATTCGAAAAGGAAGGCGAAAGATACGTCGTGAAGCCGATGAACTGCCCACTTCACATCCAAATCTACAAGGCGAAGCTCAGAAGCTACAGAGACCTACCGATACGATATGCTGAATGGGGAACCGTCTACAGATACGAACGCTCAGGAACCCTGCAAGGACTACTACGAGTAAGAGGACTCACACAGGACGATGCACACATATTCTGCACTTCAGAACAAGCAAAAGGAGAGATACTCAAGCTCTTGGATTTCACCAAGCATATACTGCAAAGATTCGGCTTCAAAGAATACAAAGTGAATCTTTCAACCAGAGATCCACAGCACCCTGAGAAGTACATGGGGCTGGAAAAAGATTGGGGCATGGCTCAAATCGCCTTAGCCGAAGCCCTCAAAGAGAAGAATATCAGCTACCAGGAAATACCTGGCGAAGCCGCCTTCTATGGACCAAAAATAGACATCAACGTAGTTGATGCCGCAGGAAGAGAATGGCAGTGCACAACCATCCAGTTTGACTTCAATCTGCCCCGGCGTTTCAAAGTCACACATGTAGGCGCAGACGGCAACGAGCATGCGGTCGTGATGATCCATAGAGCTTTGCTCGGCACCATTGAACGGTTCTTCGCAATTATGCTAGAGAATTGCAGAGGCAATCTACCAGCATGGCTTGCACCAACCCAAGCGATGGTCATACCTGTAAGCGATGACTATGAGGAATACGCGGAAAAGATACATGGGAAACTGCTGTCCCGCAAGATAAGATCGGCGATTGACCTTAGCACGTCAACCATCGGTTATAAGATAAGACAGGCAGAGATTCAGAAAGTGCCATATATGGTGATATGCGGCAAACATGAAGCCAGGTTGAAACGCGTATCAGTTAGAAAGCATGGGGCAGGCAACCTGGGATCTATGAGAATCTCGGACCTTACAAAGAGAATCAAGAATGATGATGCCATCATGTGATCTAGTTCCACGGCAGAGAAGACATCACTCCAATCTCATTCCCGGTTTTTTTAACATCTCCAGAAAGATCATGCGCGCGTAGTTCGTTGAATATCGTTCTCTGCAAGAACACACCTAGCGTGCGCAAGGAAAGCCATTTAGGCACTGTCCACAATTAGGACGAGGAAAGCGGGATGAGAATTTGGACGAGATCGTTGAAATACTGAGGAAGACTACGAGCAGAATGCAAGAACTCTTTGATGAAAGCAAGGACTTGGCTGCCAAGCGTACAGAGACCTACCAGAGCAAATTGAAATCTGAGAAATCCTCCGAAGCACAGAAAACTCAGGCGATGCTGAGCAGAATGCTCGAATATGACAGGCTAGAATGGTTATCTTCACAGCTAAGCCTCCTGTACATTCTCCAAATCTTTGCCTTCAAGGTCAGGATAATGCAAATCTCGATCGAGAACATGAATGAGCAGTTTAGGAAGTCAGGCATCTTAGAAAAAACAAAAGACATCGAAGACACGAAGAAGAGCATCGACAAAATGATGATTCTTCTGGAAGCCCAATACGAGTTCATAATGAACATAGCTGAAAACAAGGAGAAGGATCTCTCCTACGTTGCTTGAAGCCTAAGCCGGCACCGAGCGACTCTCAAACTCGAGTATCACGTTTATGCTTGCCACGAAAGGCATCACTGCGAACACGAATCGCAGGTTTCAGCTATCTGTCGTGTCCGGGACCAACTCGCGCACCGAGGACTGCTCCAATGCTAAAGTAGATCGCAGCCGAAGGTTCGACGTTTCCCCTCTGCAGATGACTAGTGACGCCTGTTACTGACGTGCTCGGGCTAAGAAGCAATAAGCATATTAATTCAGAAGGGCAAGAGCAAACGATACAAAATGAAACAAAAAACTGCATTATCGGCGATTTTTCTGATGCTGTCATTCACCTTCTTACCATTAGCAAGCACACTCATAAAGAACGCACACTGTAGTCTTGCAGATCCCTTCTTGAGCGTTCAGCCATTCTGCCCCAGCCAAGCATATGTCGACCTGCCAGTAGTAATCGGCGCCAACGTGAGCACAACTTCAGACTACCCATACAAACCCCTCAACGACACGATAGTTGGGCTTACTTTGGCGAGTGGAATTGACTTAGTGGCAGGCATCAATCCAGTGCCATTAGGCAATCTGAGCGATGTGGACTCAAAATACGTCAATTGGACCATAATTTTCGCAAATGCCGGAGCCTTCACCGTTGATGTGAATGCAACAGGCTACTATAACGGCACTGATTACGCATTTTCACACGAATCTGCAACCATCACTGTCTTGGTGCGCGACCCGCATGACCTGGCCGTCTCGCTGGAGACTCCGGCTTCTATGGATCTAAGCGAATCGGCGCTACTCAATGTCACTGCATACAACGTAGGCCTCAACACAGAGTATGACGTAGTGCTGCTCCTGATTATTGACGGCACACTTGTTGATGGCTTGACAATCCCTGAGCTGAAAAATAATTCAAGTTCGAAGATCAGTTATTCTTTCACGGCTCCAGCGGCTAAAACAACGCTTAATGTAACCGCATTCGTTTCACCAGCCCAAGGCGAGGTCACGGTTGCAAATAACGTCGCAACAGAAATGGTCGGAGTGCCTAAGAAGCGCATTCTTCTTGACACAACACATGGATGTAGAGGCATAAGCAGCTTCACTTTCTTCGTTGACAGCTTGAGACAGAGAGGATACAACGTTAGTGAACACACTTCTGGTCCCATTTCCTCTATGGCGTTGGAAGGCAACGACGTTCTACTCATCATCGATGCCAAATCTAGATACACCTCGACAGAGCTGTCCACAATACGGAACTTCATCATAACGCACGGGTTAGGTCTCATGGTTGTAGGAGGGGCTAACCCCGCAAACACCTACAATGACTTCACGGAGTTCACCGGAATATACTGGACAAAAGGAGGAGTGGTATGCGACACCGCAAACATCAAACCTCATGAAATTACTGAAGGAGTATCTCAAGTCCATCTTGTAAACCCATACAATGCAATGAACGTAACAGATCTAGCTCAGGACATCGTGAGGGACACGTCACAGAACATAATGGTGTCCATTTCTGAATCCTACGGACGCGTAGTAGGCTTCGCAGACTACAACTCGTTGATGAACTACGACAATGTCTATCAGATCCTCTATAAAGACAACCTTCGCTTGGCGAACAACATAGTAGACTGGCTTGCTGCGCCGCCAGGTCGGCATGAGCATGAACTCGCGGTCACAGTCGAATCTCCAAGGTATGTCGATACAGGAAATGTAACACTTCTGAACGCAACAGTCTACAATGCAGGTCTGTTCAGCGAGAGCGACGTAAAACTCTATTTGTCTATGAACGGCACCACAGTAAGCTCTGCTACGATTCCTGAACTGCCAGCAGACGGAACAAACATGACAAGCTACTTATGGACCCCGACTAGCAGTGGGATCTGCAACGTAACTGCCTACGCCCCATCCGTGGCCGAAGAGGCACATACGACGAACAACGTGGCATCAAGAATTGTTGGCATCTTCTTCTACAGACAACAGAACTCAACGCATGAATGGACAGACAGTGGAAGCCCGATGGGGTGGCACGGAGACGACATTAGTAGAAACTACACTCTATCCTTTGATTTCCCATTCTATGGGGTCAACTGCCGAACGATATACATTTCAAGCAACGGCTTGATGGCGTTCACCTGGCCAGACACAACTTGGACGAATTCCTTGCAAGAGCTTAGCAAGAAGCTTGCTATTGCGCCTGCATGGGATGACTGGGTGACCTACGATCCAAACGAAATCTTCATCTGGCAGGACTCAACCCACGTTGGCATAAGGTGGTTCGTCAATCGTTTCTCCCCTAGCAATGTCACGGCCAATTTTGAGGCTATCTTGAGTAAAGATGGCACAATCCAATTTAACTACGAATTCACCAATGGCACAAACTCGGCAACAATAGGGATATCAAACGGCGAGGGCCACATACTGGCCTTTGATGCAATAGACCTCAACTACACAGACACAATATTGTTCACACCCTACGGGTTTGGGGATTTCGAAGTTCTTGTCTCCCCCACATCCAGAAGCATCTACAAAGGTCAGTCAACCACATACTCGGTGAACGCAACTTCAACAGACGGATTCAACTCCTCAATCTCCCTGAGCCTCTCTGGATTGCCACAAAACGCAAGCTACACATTCGACCCAGAAGTAGTCACACCGCCTGTCAATGGATCAGCACGATCCACTCTGCAAGTATTCGCCAGCCCAACAGCCCCTCCAGGCACGTACAATCTAACCATAGCAGGGTCTTCAGATATCAGGATAAGCACTTCAAACGTTACACTCATCATAATGGATGACATCAACCCCCCAACCATCAACAACGTTACACAAACACCTGGTATCATGCAAGTCCAGCCTTGGGACAACGTCACTGTCTCAGCAAATGTCACAGACTCCGAGAGCGGAGTAGATATAGTGATACTCAGCTACTCTACAAGCGGCGGAGCATGGCAAAACGTGACGATGATCTTCAACTCAACAACAAAGTGCTATGAAGGAGTAATCCAGAACCAGACACTCGGCACACACGTACAATACAAGATAATCGCATATGACAGGGCCAGCACCGTAGCAATAAACGATAACGGTGGAATATACTACGTGTATGACGTTCCAGAGTTCGGCGCCTCTTGGCTACTCATAATCGTGCTCTCAACAATTACAATAGTGATGGCACTGGCACGCACGGTAAGAAGACGCAAAGCAAACACAGGAACCACGAACATTAGGAAAGCACCATTCAAAAGCGTAGGGCTAGAATGACATCAACCCCTGCCAACCATCAAGTGACAAACATAATCCCTTTTCTCTTTTTTAGAAAGCCCACACTGAGCCCATAGATCAGAGGCCAAAGAAGGCGCGCCCCAAGGGAGAATGACTAACAAGAGAACTGCGAGGTTAAGTCTAAACAGGGTGGGGTTGAACTGTTTCCTTAGACAATTGAGACATTTCCGCAAACTCTTCTTTTTCTGTTTCCTGCGATTGAACGTCTGTTTCATGCTGACTAGCGGTTTCTGAGGGATTGTTTTTCGGATATTGATTCCGCCTTCATAAGTGTTAATCAGGAGAAAAACACTCAATGAAACGTTGTTGATGCACGTGCTTGTAGCGGTTAGTGTGAAGTGTGATTTTCATGGTTGAATCTGCCGTTCAGTCGCAAGCTGAAATAGTTGTAGGTTCCATTGAGAAGCCAAAGATTCGGGTTTTGCACGTTGACGACGAGCTTGGCTTCCTAAAG
>CAZDNV010000041.1:0-15017 GCA_964506875.1 uncultured Candidatus Bathyarchaeia archaeon | reverse complement strand
CTTTTCCTGACGGGCTTTTCATGCTGTCATTGTACGCCTATGACAAAAGCTTTGCTGGGCGACCAAACCAAACGATTCAAATAACGGATGAGACAGGAAAAATCTTAGCCTCAGCAGTAATAGAACAACCTGAGTTCACTAATAGCATTTATCTGCAGTTTATCGTGTGCGGACCAACAACCATCATTGTCCAGGTTATCAAAGGACCGAAATCCGTCAACGCTGTGCTTTCAGGGATTTTCGTAGACAAGCTAAAATGCATAAGCCGCGGCGAAGGGACAATAGGCTTCTGGAAGACCAATCTTGCGAAGCTACTATGCTACCTAAGAGGAAGCCCCCAGGTGAGCAGACTTCAAATGATGCAATGCATTGCCTTCGCGAAGAACCGTTGCCCTGCAGTCTTCGGCAGTCTAACCTCATTGAGCTCAGCCTATCTTGTGTTCAGCCATTACTCAGACTCAATGCTTTCAAAAGCTAAGGCCCAGCTACTGGCTCTGCTGTTCAACGTTGCCTCACGAAGAGCTTACGAAGGCGACATTGTAAGACCATACTTGGTTCATTCGTTGGGATCCAAGTATCCTCTGATAGGCCCCTCAGACTATCCACTGACACTAAAAGACACAATCGAAATGACATGCGACTGCATACAAACTGGAAACAACCTGGAATTCGCAAAAGACCTTTGCGAGACTCTGAACCAAGGATACCAAACAATCGCAAGATACTAGCAGAAAGACCCGTAAGCGAAACGCCCTCAATACCTACGTGAGGGTTACTCCCATTTTTCTTGTTTTGAAAACTTGGCTTATCTCAGTGCATCATTGATAATTCTTCGAATGTGGTCAAAGTCGGTTGTTTTGCAGCTTCCTTGGTCTGATCGTCATAGTTGAGTAACCTCACATCATATAACGCGCGTTACCATAGGCAGGGTGTGCATTTACGAGTATAGCTCCAGAAGATTGACCTTCTCGTGCGCTCTCAAGGAGAAAGGACCAGAGACAACACGCATGCCTTGCCATACATACACGTTCCTTTAAATTCTCGAGACTCTGTTCCTGTCCAGGGTTCGTTTTGATGTTTACGAATAGACTAGCTCAAATAGTGCGAATAGCAAGCAGATACTCTGAAGGGTACATTGTCTCACAACGAAAGCCTAGTTGGATGAGCAGTCTTCTTACTGTCTCATTATTAGTCTCCACTATGCAGTAGTGTGTTTTCTGCAGAGTTCTCATTGCGCCCTCTATTACTTCCTCGTCGTATCCTTCAGTATCAATCTTCAGGATCTCTACAGCTACTTCTTTTTCTGTAAGAGAGTCTAGGGTGGCAATCTCTGTTTCGAAACTCTTTCTTCTTTTGCCTCTGAAGGCAGAGGTTGATTCCAATGATTCCTCATCATAATAGAGCGTTATCTTGCCCTTCTTCTGCCCCATCGCTGTCTTAACTAGAGTTATATTGCACAAATCATTCAATCTAATGTTCTCTTGTAAGAAATGTAGATTATCGGGATTAGGCTCCACTGAAATCACTTTCCCATTTGGTCCCACTAGTTTTGATGAGACAATACTGTACAAGCCCCCCATCGCACCTACGTCAACAAAAGTGTCTCCTTCTTCAAGCGTGTCGCACACAAACCTGGATATTTCGTGTTCGTGAAAGTACGGGTTCATATAGATGTGAAACGTTTTACCTTTCGGACACAAGAAAACAAAACTCAAATTGTTGAATTCTACATTTAGTATGCAATCTCCAAATGGGTACTTAGTCAAGGTTGGTGTATGTAGGGAACACTGTAGTGTCATTCCTTTCTTTATTAGATTGAAAAGGGTAATCGTTTTGTACTGGAAATTGCATTTGAAGTCGCTACATGATACTTTAACCAATGAGTTGACTGCTTGTTTGATCAAAAAATCAAGTCGTTTCGACCACATCGTGTTAGCGACCGCTATGAAAATGATTGGTAGGCTATCTTGGAATGCCCATCTTGCGAGGAGATGTAGCACTTACTTGAACGGTCTCCTTCTCTGCGACTTCCTCGTGGACTTCTTCCAATCTGCAAATGACCTTTGCGAAACGCCAAACCAAGGATATCAAACAATCGCGAGATACTAGCAGAAAGACCAGCAAGTGAAAAGCTCTCATTAGCCACTTGGGGGCTATTTTCCCTTCTTTGTGTCCAGAAACTTCGCGCGTACAGCTTCTATGTTCTGATGTTCATGAATGGGTCACATGATATCGTTCCAGAAGATCGTCAGTGATTTGGACCACTTTTCTTGCTCGTGCAACCCTGTCTCGTGACCGAATCGCAACATAGTCTATTCCCCACGTGTCAAGGTATTGTCTAATACCTACAGCTTCGTCTGCGAGTTCTTTTAGCGTTTCCTGGTATCTGAAGGGGCCCTGTTGTAGGAATCCTAGCGTAGAAAGGAGTATTGTTCGTGTGGCCATTCTCGATATTTCTCTGCAGGCCTTTTCCACCATTTCTCTTTCAGGGTCGGGGACGAATGGAAGTGTATGAAAAGCTGTTGAGGCACCACCTCTGTCCATTATACCTACGTTGTGGCTGTTGTTTTGGGCAAACAACTCTAACCCAGCTAGTTGCTGAGACAAAACCATTTCTTGAAGCTTCGTTTTGCATCGTTTCCACTCAGAATCTAGCCCGCGCGCGCGGTTGACGACAAGTCGCTCGATGAGTACCTGGTTCTCCCCAAAGACTTTTGTAGCAGCCTCTTCTATCAAGTCAGCCTTCACACCTCTCCGCTTCAAAATCAGGTGCAAGCCCGAAGCAATTGAGCTCTTGCCTGAACATGTTGCTCCCTCGACTTGCACCAAGACCTTACTGGAAATTCTCTTCGCTATGCAGCAAGCTCTTTCAAAAGCGTCAAACAATACGCTTGCTCAGCCTTAAGCCATCGCCGCGTAGGCAAGCATGGGTGTTTGACAGGTTGGCACAAGCTTCGGTGAGCACACGTTTACTACTGAGTGCTCGAAGCTGTCTCTGCATATACTGTGAGGTCATGGATAACAATCGATCCATTTCCTTCCCCGAACAGCAATATACCGATTTGGACAACTGGGTCAGGAGCCACAGGTATTGATTGATATATTGTATACGTTCCGCCATTAACCCATCCAAGCTCAGCTTGGGAAAACACGCCTGATTTTACGTAATCGCTTGAGCTGTATCCACTGAAGATTCCGTCTCTGTTCTCATCGTAGTAAAATACGACCTGCAAGGTTAGGTTCTCCACATGAAAACTGGCATTCATCAGTAAGTAGCTTTGTCTCGACGCATTAATCAATAGGAACGGTAAATAGAATCCGACCTGTCGGAATTCTTTCTCAACGATTGCGCCATCAGAACTGAAATGAACAGAGGCATTTGCCGGGTATGTGTAGGATTGGTTAGGTGGAGATGAAAGATCTATGGCAAACAGCGTTTGATATCGAGCGTGTTTATATACTGTAATCCTGTTAGACCAGCCGGTGCTCAACGTGAAGGGCATCACCTTTACTTCTCTCAAGATAGATACTAACTCGTCGTTCTTTTCGAAGAGGTATTTGGCATAAGCGTCAACCCAGTCGCGAACTACATATGTAACTCGCGGATTTTCCTTTATGAAGTCATTGAAGTGTTTTTGGACTACACGTAGCTTTTCTTTGGAAAAGCGCTCATGAAACTTGACGCCTACTGAATCCCACAGTGACTTGTAGTCCACTAGTTTGTAGCGTAGCTCTGGGTTCAACGCTTGAAAGACAGATGCTGTTGGAACCACAGCGATTTCATCTTGTTTGAGCGTTTTCGACAACCATTCCGAGGTCTCCACAAACGTGCCCATGGCAGTACTGGAGTCCGCAGAATATGTTGCCGCCTTCTGCCACATGGAAAAACCAAGAAAGGCGTAGAATAGAAAAAGAATAATCAGGGACACTGACAAACCCGCCAGCTTGGATTCATTCTTTGTGTGCAAACCTATTGAACCCCTTTTTCGTAGCCAGAAACAAAGGATAGGCCAAAGGATAACTTACCAGTAACCTGACAGGTATTAAGTATCTGTCATGTATCGTTGGCATAATGATCAACGCTTGTCTGACAATGTTCAAGTCAGACATGGCTGAATCACTAACATAGAATGCCCATTCATAGCTGAATCCCCAAAGCGTCAAAGTGATAATAAAAAGGATAAAGAATAGGAAAAGGCATAAGGCTATTACCGTATTTTCTGAAAAGGAGATCTCTTTGAAACGCCTGACCTTCTTATAACGTAACAAGATTAGAAGTGATGAATTTTCTTTCTTGAGACTGACGTTTGTGGTCTTGTTCAATATCGCAAGTAATAGACCTAGAGCGATAAGCACAGAAATGGCTTGGTCAAGAAATGGTTGACCATACAGGAGAAGTGACGACTCAAATGCTGTTCTCAGCAGCTCTGGCTTCAGGAATAAGATAATCCTCTCCATTATGCCAAGGCGGCCAAAAGGTTGGGCATACTGATACAGAAGTATCGAAGGAATCACGTACACGAGAAATGCAAATGCTATCTGAGATCTTACATTCGCCACCTCATCCTGTGTTTGGCGCATCTTGCTATTCTTCCAGAAGTAGAGCACCAACATCGGAACGACTAAAGCTAAGAAGAGTTCTGGTCTTGTGAAGATTGCGAGGTAAAAGAAGACTGGGGCTAGAATGTGCCGGGATATTCTGACAGAAGATATTGCGAAGTAGAGGGCCATCAGTCCAATTGTAATGGCGAAGACATCATTATGGGGCACTATAGAATAGACAAGAAGATATGGCTCAACACTTGCTAGAAGGGCCGCTAGAAGCCCGAAAACTCTGCCCGCCATTCTTAGACCGATCGAGTAGATAGTAATTGTGAGTAATGAGGACATAAACAACATGAAGAGCCGCGAGGTCATGATTACCCCAAGGGAGGACCCAAAGATCTTGAGGGAAATAGCCAAGAAAAAAACAAACGGCAAGCCCGCTTTGATCTGGATTGCTCCATTTGAAGCGAAATCCATCGCTTCACTTAGGTAGCCATAAGCATCTTGGCCATAGATGGAAGGAGCTCCCATGATCAGGAATATCCTAGCAATAATCGTTTCGGAGACCAGCACAACGAGACATATGATGCTTTGTTTTGATGCGCGTATTGGCGAACCAGCCTCATATGAGTTGGTAACCTCAGAAGTGCTTTTCAGACTCTGCACACAGCCTTCATGAACGGTTGTCCCAGCAGCTTAACCATGAGAGACTCTAGAAACCTTAGAGGAAGACCAATAATCCGTGTCTCTAGTAATCTCTCTGAGATATACCCCCCATCACCTGCGCCAACAATAACAGCATCTCTGAAAAAGAGCGCAAGCAGATTAGTCAAAGAACTGCAGGACCAAGTGTATAAATGAGCGCGGTTCTCCTCTGGGAAAAAGCGTCTCAGATTTGGAACATCTAACGTTACGATTTCGCGCGATACTCGTTTCATTTCCCCCAACAACAGGGGCGGATCAATCACATGCTCCAGTAGTTCACTTGCGTTTACAACGTCGAAGCTTTTGTTCTTGAAGGGCAGGTATTCTGCTTTGCAATGGACAAAGTTGGGGATTTTTTTCGGATCGATAATGCTATTTTTGCCCATAAGATGGGGAGTTCTGCCAATGAACAAGTCGCAGTTGACGTCTCCTCTAGGGGAATTTCCGCATCCGACATCCAATACTAGTTTTCTCATGCTAGAAGACTGCATCCTTCACAAGTTGGCGGAAGCGGTAAATTGAGCAACTCCAATACCGTAGGCGCTACGTCAATAAACCTCACAGCTTTCCTTCTGAAATTTTCTGATAGATTCGGGGCATGTATCACAAGGATTGGGGCATCATAGCTTGGAAAAGCGTAACCATGCATACCTTTCGGAGGACGGTGCTTTCGGAAGAAATCAGGAAAAAGAACATATCCCTCGTTCAGTGCGAAAATTACTTCTCCATATTCATAGCCGATGTTGCTGATTTCTAATTTCTCCATATCAGATTCGTTGAGGATCTGCCCGCAGGTCAGCATTGAGAGTCTATCGCAGATCAGTTTTCTAGCTCCATCGTTGAAAAACCAGAATCGGGCCATCGTCGAGTCGAGAAAGACAAGATAATCTTTTCCTATTTTCAAAGAAGGATGACTGAGTATGGGGCGCAAATCAATGGTCTTGTTGACAGGGTTCATTCCGTGGTCTGACATGATTATCGTGACTATTTCTTCTGAAAGAGACTTAAGGCTATTAATAATCCTATGCATCTGCCTGTCTATGTCAGCAAGAGCGTGTTTCATATCGTGGGAAGTTGGACCGAAATCGTGACCGATAATATCAAGAGAACAGGGATGAACAACTGCTAAGTCCGGGATTCTTCTCTTTTTTGCACGGCTGATTATGTCATCAACTACCGCGTTTTCTGATCTTGGTGAGGGCCTTTGGAGCTCATACGACATTCCGTGTTCTCTTAATATATCGAAGATTGTCTGAACACCCCCTAGGCTCTCTTCTTCGGTAAACTCCTTCTTCAGTTTTGGTGAGAAGTAACCAAGTAGTGGAGGAGGGATAACATTGGAAATGCCATGTCGCTTCTTTCCCAGCAGCCTGAAAAGGAGGTTCCTGGCATTAGTGCTCAAATTGTCATTTGGCACCTGATCTGCGAGTCTTGTAAAAGCCTTTAGAAATCGCGATCTTGTAATAATCTTGTTCTTTTCAAGTACAAACTCAGCAAAAACACCTGTAGTGTTCGATGAAGCTCCCGAATAGATCGCGGCTCCAACTCCCTGGAAACCAAACATGGGTTCTATTTCTGAGAAGTAATGCGCTCTTGAGGCATCATATAGGCTCGGGCAAAGCTCTCTCCGCAAATAATTAGACGAGAAAGCATCAAGGATTATTAGTATTATCTTTCGTTCCAAATTGTCATCTCCTTCCATTTGCGCACGCATGCTTTGGTTATATCATATTGACGGAGAACACTACGTTAAGGAGTTTTGACCTTGCTTCTTCCCACTTGGCTTTACGCTTGTTCTTTTCCGGTTTCACAAATCCGAGTTTTCTCAGTGCAGTATCAACATACACGGAATTCGCTTTCCCGTGTCGATTGATGGAGAACAAAACCAAAGGAGCTGTAGAGAAAACTTTGATTACTGGAGATGAGATGCCATAGAGCAGAGGCATTGAAACATGCCTATTTCCAATAGCTTGCCTAGAATACCCCGTGTTCTCCTTGATATTGAATAGAAGATTAGAGAGCTTCAAAATGAGGTGACTTGCAGGCAAATTCCTTTGTTTCAAGTAAGCTTTGATAACGGGGAGATAATACTCTTGTGTTAGACTAATCTCCAGAGACTTGGAAAACTGCATCCAGTCTTGAAAGGATATGCCCAGGTATCTACCGAAATAGTGTTTTATTGCTTCCCCTAGGTCGTCACGTGTCCTGAACCAATAGTCAACTGGGTCTATGTCTATAGTGTTGTTGGCTGGGTCCAGTCTATACTTCGTGCTTTCCTCTATTTTGTCAACCAAGTCAGGGATTCTTTTGTGGAGCTCCGGAAACTCTTCTCTGTATATTTTCCTGATAGTTGCCAATCTTTCAATGCATGAGGAATTGTACTGTTTTGCCAGAAGGCAAAGCCCGACACAAATCTCAATATACGCTCTTGACGTTTCACGTATGAAAGAGCTCCTCAGATGAAGTGGAACGTTTCCACTTAAGTATTCTGCGTGAAAAGAACCTATCAGGGCTATTGCTTTTTGGAATAGTGCTCTTCCATTGGTGCGGAGCGGTAAGTCCTCTAGCTCCCATTTGATTTGCGGCCTAACATCCTCTCCATAAAGGATCCTCCCCCTTTTCTTCAAGTCGTATGAGGCGATGTCTGGCAGAGAGTTGATATTTTCCAGAGTGGTCGCGCTGATTTCTGGTATAAGATCACCCAACAAGTGGTAATCAGGATCCCTGATGAAACAGAATCTATCTTCCAGTCTTTTCCGTATGGCATTGATCAAGTCCTCGGGGGGAGCCTTCTCTCTGAATATGACGCAGAGATCAAAATCTCTCAGTGGTTTGATTCCTTGGCTATCTACTAAAACGCTACCTTCGCCTTTTCCGAAGCTCCCACCTAGAAGTATCGAACGTATACTCGAGCGCGGAATGTTTTTGAAAAGAATGTCAATAACCTTTTCCAAATGGTTGTCTATGTACTTGTCAACTCTGGGGTCATCAAGAATAGTGTATTTGCCCAATCTTCATGCCTCCATTTGATTCAAGCTTTTGGAGTCCGTATCCAAACAACGAGGTTTGCTCGATTTCCCTGTGAAATCATTCGTTGAGTGGTCTTCGACACACGATCAGCATATAGTAGGCGAGCTTTGGATAAAGTCTCTCCAGAAGCGCGTAGAGCTGATATAGAATAGACATTCGCCGTAGATGGGAAATATGATATTTCTTGATTAAGACTTGAAAACCATATTTCCTCATCATAAAATCAATTTCCTCCATAGTATACTCGCGTACGTGCCCTAGAAACCTTCTAAATCCTCCGTTGCTGATTCTTTGACTAGTGCCGAGCCACTCATCTAATGGGGGGTAGATACTTCGCCCAAAAAGAGCAAAGATTCTATTTTTCAAATTGGCAACGTTAGAGCTGCTTATGACTATCAAACCGCCAGGCGCAAGAACTCTATGACACTCCAAAAGAACCCGCTCAGGATCATGCAGATGCTCGAGGACGTCCATTAACAGTATTATCTCATGGCTTGAATCCTCAAACGGGAAACGCTCCGTGTCAACATCGCAAACAATATACTTTATCTTTCCGCTTTGATTGCCAAAATGCTGTCCATAGTTCTGATCACTGCTTAGCCATTGCAGATCAAACGCGAACTGGTTCAAACCAGTAAGGTTATTCAATCCCATCTTCTGCAGAGCCAAAAGAGCCTCACATTTGGAGCAACCCACGTCAAGGATCCTGGTCTTGTTTAGGTCAAGTGAAACCTTATCGGCGACCTCGAATAAACTTGAAAGGTATTTGGATTTGATCCAAACACCACGTAAAGCGCGGACTTTAGCTGATCCTGAAAAAATCTGCTTTGCATTACTAGATAACACTTCTGATATGCATTCAATCTTCGGTTTTTTCCTCAACGCATCATTCCCCTTATCTCGTTTGCGCCAACATTATCATAATCATTGCACGGGCCTGCCCGCAGCAGATACTTTCTCGTAGATCTTTGCCAAACGTTTGAAAATAGCATCAGTGCCATATAGCTTAGCTCTTTTTCTAGCCCTACGACCCAATTCAGACCTCAGGTTGGGATTATCACAAAGAGACAGAATGGCTCGTTTCAGCTCATTGACATCACAAGGATTTACCAGAATAGCTTCCTCTCTGTGTCTAACGATCTCACGTATGGCCGGTATGTCGCTTGCGATTATCGCTCTCCCAGAAGCCATAGCTTCCAATAGAGTGATTGGACATCCCTCATAAATTGAAGGTAACACGAAAATGTCGAGCCCGCTAAGAAGCTCAACCTTCCTCTGGTCACTAATAGGTCCCGCGAATATTATCCGATCATGCATCCCAAGCCGCACAGCTTCACGTGTGAGGATGTTTCTCTCTGGACCATCTCCGACTACTACCAACTTCGCTTTTTTCCCCAAGCCAACGCTAGCCGACGCAAAGGCGCTTAGCAGAGTCCCTAGATTTTTCTGCGGGCATAGCCTTCCAATAAACCCCAAAGTCAGGCCCTTGTCAGAAGCTCTTCCATCCCTTATGCCGTTATCTTCCCCTCCCAAAAATATCTCAGTCCGAACAGGAGTAGGAATACGCATACATCGGGTTTTGCCTAGGACAGGAGAGAGTAAAAGCTTCGTGTGATTGTCCGTTGCCAATACGAGATTGGAGTTGTGTATTACAAGTCTGGCCAAAGTGCGCATCAGAATTTTACTGAGCCTTGTTGCTTCCGACGTTGTCTCGACAAAATATGGAGACGGACCATGAGCATGGACTACTAATGGTATGCTAAATAGCTTGTGGGCTATTGCCCCCGCCAATCCAGAAAAGAAAATGTCTTGAGCATGAATAATCGAAATCTCTTGTTTCCGGCAAACATCAACTATCGCAAGTGTTGCAAAAGCAAAAAGAAGCAGGGTCCTTACTGGATTAGCAAATGCATTTGATTTTCCCAGCTCATTCTCAGCAAGATCTCTGAAGCCCAATTGTCGGGAAGACTCGAAGATTTGAACTGAAACTTTTGAAGAAGCTGAATCTTTGCGGGAAACAAGAACCGCTCTAGAACCTTTTGCAACGATGAAACTCGCCAAATCTAATATGAACTTCTGAACGCCAGCGTATTCACTAATATTCTCGGATGTGATAATGCAAAAGGTATGCATTCGAGGATCCAACCCCGAAGTCTCAAAACGCTTTCTTGAGTTAGGACTCCTGTCAGCCACAGCTTCCATGTGGGGGGTCTTCACGATGCTCTCCTCATTGAGGATTTCGCACAAAAAACCTAGTCCACGATGGCCTCATAAGCCTGCTCTAAGCTGTCCACAACCTTTCCAAGAACGAAGTTCTCCCTCACAAATCGTTTACCTTTTTGACCGATTTCCAGAGCCCTATTCTCATCTTCCAACAGAGATAGCATGGATTTGGCCAATTGCTTGGTGTCTCCAGGCTCAACCAATAGACCTGTTTT
Organism: uncultured Candidatus Bathyarchaeia archaeon; assembly: GCA_964506875.1. Taxonomy (GTDB): domain Archaea; phylum Thermoproteota; class Bathyarchaeia; order Bathyarchaeales; family Bathycorpusculaceae; genus CAZDNV01. Next base: position 4,299 of record CAZDNV010000041.1, on the reverse strand, counting down.
CCCATCTATCACCAGATTTCCTAACCCGCAGACTCTTGTGGCGATCACAGGTTTGCCACAAGCATAAGCTTCAAGTACACTCATAGGGAATGTCTCATATCTTGAAGGCAGAACGTACAAATCCGCATCAGCATATGCTCCAATCTTGTCCTCTCCATACAAGGAACCTAATAAAAGCACGTGGTCCTCCATCTTCAAAGCTTTAACTAGAGCCTTAGTTCGGCCAAGATAGCCATCATCTGGACCTACAATCAGGAGCATGACATTCTCAAGCCTTCCAGCGATGCTTGCAAACGCCTTGACAAGAACGTCGATCCCCTTTATCTCATGTAACCTCCCCAAATACAACACTATTTTGTCATCTTCACCTATGCCAAGCTTCTTCCTAAGGGAGCCTCTAGGCGGCAAGTCAGCATACTCTGTCAGGTCTATTCCATTGGGTATCACAGTTATCTTGTCTGAAGGAACACCCATTCTTCTGTAGTCTTCAGCTTCATTAATGCTAAGAGCGATAGCCTTTGATGCATTTGACAATATTTCGTATCCAAAGAAAATATCGTAGAGCCATTTCAGTCTTCGTTTTGACATTATTCTGGGAAGATCACCGTGGGCCTGTACGACATATGGAACGTCATGCTTTCGAGCGTAGTGACTCACGGCAATGTCGTGAGCTTGCCTCCCATGATGCATATGTACTATGTCGAATTCTCCAAGTCTTTTTCGCAGTGCGACAACCATTTCATACGAAAGAAAGACATTGTCGAAACGGAGAAGATTACTGAAGTATGTAACCTTGAAACCGATCATCGTTTGTACCTTGAGCTTCGGTCTGAAGTTGTGATTTTGGTCGTACGCATTGGTTGTGAAAACCTCGACCTCGTGACCTCTCCTTGCCAACTCTTTGGAAATGTCATAAGCCACCTTCGACGGCCCTCCAAGTGCGAGGGCAGGGTAGAAGGCAGAGATTACTTGAAGTATTCGCATTATCGACGCTTAAACAGCACTGTCATATAGTTAAATAAGGGCATTTTAGGTAACGACCCAGATCTGATGCGGAATATCCTAGTGTGCGCACGCGAATGGACCTTGCTAAGTGCGATGAAGTAGTATCTCACCTTGTAATAATCGCCGTGAAAAAGAACAGTCAATAGTACTGACGCAATAGCCAAGACTACGCTAATCGCGTTGGTCAGCATACAGCCTTTGGTAAACGCGTCTACGTATGCAAAACCTTCGCATGAAAAGAGTCCGACCACGTCGTGCAGATCAAAAAATGAAACATGACGCACGTTCCAAAGACTCTTGCTGGGTCTTAACAACGAAACAACCACTAGCAGGATTTCGTCTATAGTCCATTTGTTTGGAATCCTAATGAGACAGTCACCTTCGGTGCATAGAACTTCCTTCATGCACCCAACCAGTTTTGTGTACTCTCTTAGATGCTCAAGCAAGTCAGTGCAAATGAGCTTGGAGAAGCTTGAAGGTTTGAACGGGAGGAAGAATGCATCCGCTCTTATGAGCTCTACATTGTTTCCAGTCTCCTTATGTAAGGCTTTCTTAGCTACGCTCAGAACGTCTGGATCTATGTCGAGCCCGACTACACAGTGTGCAAGGTTACCTATGACACTTAATTCGATCCCAACCCCACAGCCCAGATCCAAAACAACATCCTCTTCCGTGAAGCGGTGGATAAATGGTCCGAGCTTCGAACTTGTCGCCTCATCATCTAATCGACGGCTTTCTGCAAAAAGAAATCCCATGCGGAGTCTGTCGCCACTACGGACCACAGTCTTCAACTCACCCTGTCTGCGAATGCTGTTGTCGAGAATTCTCTGACTTTGGCATAGATAAGGAGCCTGTACCAAAATGCCTGAAGCAGGTGATACGTTAGACCTTCCATTCCATCAAGGAAACCCAACTTCAAGAAATACTGATACAGAAATGTAGCGTAAGGGCGCAAAACCAAAGGAATTCTTTCCCACACGGTGTATTTCACCCAAGTGCGGCTCCCACCTTCTATTTCGTCGCCTTCCTTCTGCTTGGCCAGCAAGAAGTCTTTTCTCAGCAAGTGCTGTTTCGCTGCTCTGTCGGAGATCCTATTATGCTTCTCTATCCAAGCTGAAAGGTTCTTCCTATCTTCATGAATTATGTCATGCTTTAGTAAGCCCACCTTGCCTCTGACCTTGGCATACTCAACGTCCCCTTCTGGAATATACTCGGTGAACTTGTGCCTGAAAAGTCTTAGAACTCTCTCATAAAGACCTCCATGCTTAAGCCATCTATCCATAAAAATGAATCTTCTCTGGATGTAGAACCCATTCTCTTTGGGGGAGCCTTTCAGTAACTCAAAAATCTCCTTCTTGAGCTCTCTAGTTAACCGCTCATCTGCATCTAGAAAAAGCAGCCATTCATATTTTAACGGAAGGTTTCTTATCGCCCAGTTCCTAAGATCTGCCCAGTGCCCTTCTTCGATTCGATGAACATTCTTTGTATATTTCGTGGCAAGAATAACAGTATTGTCCTTGCTAAGTGAATCAACAACGTGAATGTCATCTGACCAGCCATAGACACTTCTTAGGCAATATTCAACATTCGGTTCTTCATTAAGGGTTAAGATAATGACAGAAACAGATGCTTTCATTTCGAACCTTGACAAGCTTCAAATACTCGCGCGGATACTCTCTCTCTTACTTCTTCCGTCGCATTCATTCATACTTATAACCAAAAAGGAGCCTTACAGGATAGCCAGCCTGTTCACATGCTTTCCCAAAGGCGCAACAGAGAGACTTGTACACTGGGCTGAAATGAAGACTACCTACGTAGATCATTCGTTTTCTGCTTCTTTAAGCTGTCTGATGATTGATCTACTAGTCGTTCTGAAGCAGGCCTTCAAGTACTCTCTTCATCTCGCTGCCTATAGCCTCTAGAGAAGCCACATTTTCCACATAGTCTCTTCCTCTTTTTCCTATTGTCCGGGCAATGTTTGGGTTTCTCTTCAACTGGATAACGGCTTCAGCCAGTTCTTCATAGTTCCCAGGCTTGACCACGATCCCTGAATCCGACTCTTTCACGTATTCCGCAGGCCTTCCTTCAGCGCAACAAATAATCGGTCTGCCTGTTGCCTGATATTCGTAGAGCTTCGATGACATTCCAAGGTAAGGCCTTCCGTAGTCTGCCAAAGGCAAGACCAGAACATCTGCCTGACCCATTAGTGCCGCAACCTCCTCTCTGCTGAGCAGCTTGTCTATTAGTCTCACGTTTCTAAGATTCAGCTTCCTAATTGTTGACTCTATGTGGTTTAAGCGTTCTCCTTTTCCTTGTATAATGAATCCGACTCCATCCTCTTTCGCTTCCACGACCTTTGCAGCCTTAAGAAGCTGGTCAAAGTCATATCCTGATGAGAATGCTCCCGTGTAAAGCACTATGAACGGTTCAGATTGTTCCGGTCTTTTCGCACTGGGCTTGAAGATTGTCAGGTCTACGCCACCTCGTACTAAGTGGATTTTGCTTCTTTCCACACCGTATTTCAATGCGATTGTATCAAAGTATCCGAGGCTCACGGGCGTCACAGCAGATCCCTTCATATAGAAAAACCTGTAGACCGCCCTTGCCATCCTAATGATCACAGAATCTTTCTTTATGAGTTTAAGGCTAGATATGTCTTCAAGCGTCAAATCGTCCACGTTCAAGGTCACTGGCCTTCTTTTCACCTTCCCATAAATCAAGCCCGGTAACCAGCTTGTAGCCCAGACTGCGTCAGTCTTTCCTACAAGTGGTAAAGCCCATAGGGAAGAAAATGCAAATGCTGTCATCAACAGGATTCTCCTTGCAAAGCCTTTCGATTCCAGAGGCGGCATGAATGTCCTTATGATTCGGGTTCCGTTCTGCTGCTCGACTTTGGCTGGTCTCCACCTGTAGCCTTTTGGGATCTTTCCATGTGGATAGTGAGGTGCTGCGGCCACAACTGTGACGTTGCACCCGTTGAGGATAAGGCCTCTAGCCACGTTATAGGCTCTAGTTGCGGATCCGCCAATGTCTGGTGGGAAATACTGAGCGACAACCAGCACGTTCAAAGGAGGGTGCACTCTTGCTTCTGCTGCTCTGGTTAGCCAGCAATTGCTGGATTTCTGTTTTTCCTGAGGATTCTCCTGAGCAGCTTCACACGGTACTTGTCCAAGACTTCGTCCAATTGCTCCTTCGTAGCATCTAGGTCTTCGAGGATTTTCAACAAAGCAGGAATTCTCGGTGCGTTGTCCGAGCGGCACCTTTTGAGCGCTGGCTCCCGCGGGATCCGACCTT
>CAZDNV010000040.1:5187-15104 GCA_964506875.1 uncultured Candidatus Bathyarchaeia archaeon | reverse complement strand
ATAACCATCCGAGAAGAAGTGTACAGAAAATTGCTGACTGTCAAGAAGAAGGATGAAAGCTTCAGTGAGCTGTTTGACAGGCTTGCAGAGAGCAAGGATCCACTAGAAACACTGTCGAAACTCAGGGCGAGTGTAGAGTTCAGAAAGAAGAAAGAGATGCTTTCAGAGATATATTCTTCCAGGGCTGAACGAAGAAGATGATCGCGATAGACACGGACGTGTTGATTGAGATACTGGACAAGAAATCAGAAAAAGGTGACGAAGCTCTCAAACAGATTCTTCAAAGCAAAGAAGAAATATGCACAACCGTCATCAACATACATGAGATACTCTACGGCCTCCACAAGTATGGAAAACCAGTCAAGGAGATTCTTTTGTTACCAGTTTTGAGCTATATGAAAAAGGATGCAGTCCTCTCCAGCAAGATAGAGCTTGAAGCAGAAGAAAGAGGAAATTCCATTCGCAGAACTGATGCCATGATAGCCGCAATAGCCATGAACAACGGGGCAGCCCTGTACACTTTCGACTTGAAACACTTCAGCCCTCTCAAAGTCCTTGGACTCAAACTCTTCCCATAAAGCGCGCGGAGACCTCACATGAAGGAGCTTCCGTCGCTTGATGCGCACGCTCATTTGGACTGCGCCCGAACCGTGGATGAGCTCGCGGATTCTGGATCAATTCTCGCTATGACCCTATCTCTCGAGGAGGCTACTCTTGCCATTGGTCGGCATGACCCTCAGATTGCATGGGGAGTGGGATGCCATCCCCGCAAGCTCAGGGCTCAGGAGTCGTTCGATGCGGAACGGTTTAGAGATTTGGCAGAGCGAACTGCCGTAGTCGGCGAAATCGGATTAGACACTGGTTCACATTATGCGCACGCGCCACTTGAGACTCAGCTCCAAACGTTCAGGAAAGCATTGGAAATCATTGCTGATCTGCCTCGAATCGTCAGCATCCATAGCTACCGGGCAACCGGACTCGTAGTCAGGGAATTGCGACAGAAGCCCATTGATGTGCCGATTCTTCATTGGTGGACAGGTACTGTGGAGGAAACGCGGGAGGCTGTTGCGTTGGGATGTTACTTCTCTGTGCACTCAGCTGTCGCCAGACACTCAAAGTTTCGCACTGCTGTTCCTCCTGAGCGCATTCTCATAGAAAGCGATCATGGCTACGCTGATCCACCAGAGGCTATTCCGTGTCGAGTCGAATGGGTGGAGCACTTGGTTGCTCAGCAGCTTGGTCTTAGTAGAAAGGGTGTCCGATGCCTAGCTTGGCAGAACTTGGCAACGATTGTCAGAAAAACAAACACGCATAAACTGCTATCAGAGCCACTTTTGGCAAAAATGAGCGACGCTTGCCAGTATTGTTCATTGGAAGGATTCAGATAAGTTGCTGGATGCCATTTAGAGCGTGTGAAGAAAACGCTTGCGGACAGCACCTAGCGTGTTCTCTATCAAAGACATATCCGACCGATTTGACCTAACGAGTAGGCGCGTATGCTAGAACGGTGCGAAGATGCCTATGAAGACCAGCCAAGCCAAGATTGTTTTCGCCACGAAGCTAAGGATGATGTAGACTCGTTCGCCGTACAGATAGTCCCTCCAGCGTCCTATCCCCTTGTATTGTAGGACCATGTTGAGGGCAAAAACGTTGAAAACGATGAAATAGATGAAGAATATCGAGTATACAAATGCCGGTGGATTCGTGCCAGTAGACATAACAGCTGCTACGAAATAAGCATACAATACAACCCACGGAGCTCCACCAGAAATGCATCCAAGCAGAAATGCCGACCAAGAAGTCTTCTCAGTTCGCTGATTAATCATCTCCATTAAGTATCCAAACATAATCATCATCGCGTTCAGCACAAAAATCGTGGTCAGCAACCAGAAATCCCAAACACCCACAAAGGAAGCGATTAACACGATCATTATAGAGCTTGAGAAAGCATACTCATACCAGCGGTAAGGATTCATTCCTTTCTTGAGATTCTCAACATAATGCTTGTTCTTTGGATATGCGATCATAAAGTGCGCGAAGGCTGAAATCAGCGGGAACGAGGCAACGATCACGCCAAGGTAGCTTGCGGTGAAAAATATCTGAGGGTTTGGCAAAGCTTCAATCTTCAGTGGAGGACCTGCGTTTATGTTCAGCTTCAGATAGAATGTGTATATGTCACGGTTCCATTTCAGAAGAGTCCCCAGAGAGAGCATCAGTATTCCTTGTACCAGATGCAGAACACCTGCACCAAGATTGAAACGCTTCAAGTAGCTGAATGAAATAGGCGACTTAGCAATAATCTCCTGTCTTTCCTTGAAGTTCACAAAACCACGTGCAGTCAAGAAGCCTAATATGCCTTTCGCACGTTCCTCTTCCCGCGCGCTTCTAAGGCCAGGCAATCAACGAACGCATAGTTTTTGCCAATAGAGAAAATCCTCCATTTCACCTAGAGCAGTTTCTTCTCTTCACAGCCCGTCGATCGACATTGTACTCAAGTCGCACCGCTGAAAGAGCGCGCGCGACGAAGTGTAAGCAAACATAATGCGTACAAGGAAAAAGAGTAACTGCGAGGCTTCTTCACTGTGAGGTGGTTCGAGCTCCACCTTACCTGCTGATGAAGCCTGTCTTCTTGATGCTGTTTTGTCTGATGTACCGATTTGACGTATTGCATAGACTTAAGACAAACCAGTAGCGATGCGTTTTTCACTCAGAGCTTGACTTGCGCACGCATATCGCCACCATCTTGTAGTTCGGAGTGAACGTCTTCTCATCGAATTGAGTCGCAAAAAGCTTGTTCACAAGTAGCTCCTCAAAGTGGAAGTGCATACCGACTCTTCCTGCCGGAATTGTCTCGTCAATTCTCGCTTCGCATTTGACGCTTCCTGCCCTGCTGGAAACCTCCACGCTGTCGCCGTTTGATATATTGAGCTTTTCAGCATCAACAGCGCTTAGGTAACAGAAAGGACCTTCTCTGAAACTCGTGAGAGTCTTCGACTTACTGGTCATCTCCCCTGTCAGGAAATGATGCATCGAACGGAAGGATGTCAAGACCAATGGATACTTGTCGCTGCGAATGTCTTCAACTCCTTCGAAGTGTTCTGGCATGAACCTCTGAAAAACCATGAGTTTGTCAGGCCATGCATCCGCGTCACTGTAGACGCTGGCAACATCGATTTGTCTGTAAGCTGGAACTACTTGTACGATTTCCTCAGTAATGCTTCTCGGCGTTTTGTACCTGAAATGATGGGCACAGCTGAAATGCGCAGAAAGTTCGCTGAATATCTGCCATTCAGGCTTGCAGTCTCCACAGGCTTCTCTGACCCTGCGAACATGCCTGATTCTGCGCTCGCCGTTCGTGATGGTTCCTTCGCGCTCGAACAACAGAGGCGTGGGCAACGCCACATCAGCAAACTTTGTTGTTAAGTTGTAATAGTGATCCATGACCACAACGAACATCCCCTGAAGGTTGCTGTGGACAACATCCAAATTGGGAAGCGATTGAGCAGCATTCATCCCCGAGATAAACACTGCCTTTGGAGGTGAAATCAAGAACGCTTCAACGATGGTTTTTCCCTTGCTCATTGGCACTTCAACGTTCCATTTGCTTCTTAGAACTGACGCGGTGGCAAGTGGTCCAGTAGGTACTCGATCGGGCAGGCAACCCATGTCGCCTGCACCCTGCACATTGACTTCGCCCCGAAGGGACAGCAATTGGGCACTCTTGAGGATCATTAGGTCAAGCAAGGCGTGAACGTTTTGTAAACCCGTTACATGCTGAGTCAGGCCCATCCCGTGGATTATTCCTAAGGTCTTGGCGCTGGCTATGTGCTCGATCAACTGGTTGAGATGCTCAAGGTCAACGCCGCAGACCTGTCGCACGAAATCGATCGTGTACAGCTCGACTACGCTTCGAAGCCTTTCAAATCCTTCGACGTTTTCAGCTGATTTCTCATATGCCCGTTGGTGGATAAGTGCATTCATTATGCCATTCAGCAAGACCAATTCGGTGCCAGGGTAAATAATGAGGGACACATCAGAGAACTTTGTTGTCAGACTGTAGAGTGCGTGGCTGGAGACCACTTTGAGCCCTTTTTGTCTAGCCCGCATTATCCTATTGTACAAAACGGGGTAGTTCCCAGCCGGGTTGGAACCTATTATGAATAGGCAATCAAGCCCATAGACATCATCCATCTTCGAGAATGCTGCCCTGCTTCCAAAACAGTTCTCCAATCCTTGAACTGTGGTGACGTGACACAGCCTTGCGCAGCATGCGTCTATATTGTTCGTTTTGTACACGATTCTAGCGAATTTCTGTGTCACGTAGCAGTCTTCGTTTGTGATTTTCCCAGAAGCGTTGATGAAGACTTCGCTCGGAGCCAGACTCTTTGTTCGTTCGTAAATGAAGCGGTAAGCTTCATTCCATGACACTTTCCGTAAGGGTTCATCTCTCTGGTTTCTTATCAGGGGACTGAGAATTCTACCCTCGTCGGTGCTCATGGTTTCGTGAATAGTTAGACCTTTGATACATGCTGTTCCCTCACTTGGATTGTCAGTTTTGTCTGGTAGCATCTTGATGATCTTGCCAGCCTCAACCACAAACAGAAGACGGCACCCGCAGCCGCAGTAGGCACAAACAGAGGCGATGGTCTTCACTGAGTAGTCTCCTGTGACAATAGTTTCTGGCGATCTTGGGAAAAGACTTTTGCTCTATCAAACGTAGCGTAGCAGCGACAAAGGAAGGGAGTTTCGGGATTTCGCCACTTAGAGCGGAGTGCAAGTCTCACCCCGTCCGCTAACAAAAGCAATATTAGTCCTACCACAAGCTGGAACTCGTTGCGGTGAACAGGATGGCTGATTGGACCAGGGTGGAACTTGAGAAAATGCTCAACTCTATAGAACTTGCGGTCACGATTCCAGTCAACCTGCGCATAGAAAGCGAGCAGACAATTCTCGACCTAACTGAGATGGAGAGAATTCTCCGAGAAGCAAAACTGATTTCGATAGGCGAGTGCGGTTGCAGAAAGAAGCTTCACCGGTGTAATGCTCCGCTTGACGTTTGCTTTAGTCTAGACAAGGAAGCAGAGGAGTTTGTTAAGAAAGGACTGGCAAGAAAAGCCAGCTTGGAAGAGGCGCTTGACGCCTTGAAGCGTTCTCACGAAGCAGGACTTGTCCATGTAACTTACACGTTCAAAGGGAGAGAGAAACCCGAAGTCATTTGCAGTTGTTGCTCGTGCTGCTGCCAATCCCTGAGCGCACTCGTAAGATTCGGAATGCCCGACGCTGTTGTCGCAAGCAAGTTCGTTGCTGCCCTTGATCCCGAAACATGCATAAACTGCGGAAAATGCGTAACTCGATGTCAATTCAGAGCCAGACAGCTAGAAAACGGCAAAGTGAAATACGACAAAACCAGGTGCTTTGGCTGTGGCGTATGCGTAAGCACGTGTCCAACTGGTTCCATTTCCTTGATAACCCGAACTACCAGTGAGGGTGAATAGGCGCCAGACGACTTCAGCAGGAAATCCCACACTGCTGTTGCAGGGGGATGCCACGCCTTGGGGCACTCATATCGGACGGCTGAGATGACGAAGCAAGGGCACAGATGTTAATACTTGCTTCCTTTGTTTGTCCTCCTTAGGTGGAACGTTTGATCGAGGCCAGGGGCAAGCGTGTGCCGGGTTTTCCAGAGGTCATAACACTCCTGCCAGAAGCAGACATTCAGCTCAAAGGCGTCAGAGCATGGATCTTGCAAGGAGAGATGCAGCAGCTGGTTTTCTTCGAGATTGAATCCTCTGCGCAAGTGCCTGAGCATAGTCACGACTATTCTCAATGGGGAATCATGATAGACGGAAAAATGGAATTGACCATCGAAGGCAAGGCGAGAATCTGCAAGAAAGGTGACGAATACGTTATTCCTGCTCAGGCAAAACACTGTGCAAGATTCTTGAGAGAATCCAGAGTGATTGACTTTTTCTCCGAAAGAAACAGATATAGACCTAGATCCAACAGATGACCAGTTCTCGTAACGTTCATTGTCCATGCCATTCTAGCTTTTTCAGCAGACTACGCAGCACGCGCACAAACGAGCTTGTCGGAAGCCCTTGGTCTACCTGACAGGTAATAGCAGCCCGCGCGTCGAACAAGAAAGGGTTCAAGAAAGCGCGCGTTGCCTTCAAGCTTTTGTTGATGGTTCTGGCGGTTCTATTCTCACCTTTATTTCTGTTACTTCATCAAACTCCTTCTTGACCTGTTCCTCGATTTGTGTTGCTATATGGTCTGCTTCTCTCACTGACATGTCGCCGTCAACAACAATGTGCATGTCACCAACCAGGTATGGCCCCAGCTTCCGCATACGGATATCGTGCACTCCTATGACATGTTTTACACTTTTCGCTATGCTTTCTATGTCTGATAGGATGTCTGAGCACTGGCACGCGTCCATTAGGACTAAGGAAGATTCTTTTATGACCGAATATGCAACCGTGAAAACGAAGAAGGCTATGATCATTCCAGCAATAGAATCTGTTGCTCTGATGTTCAGGTATTTGCTCAAGGCTATGCCTGCAAAGGCTGTTACAGACGTGAGCACGTCTTTCGTCGAGTTGAATACATCTGCTTTGAGCGCCAAGGAAGAATATTTTCTGGCAGCGCGAGCTTTGAAGAATAGCATTATCCCAGCGATGGCACCTGCTATTAGCGCAGTCACCATAGCTACCTCTGCATTGACTATCTCGGTGGGGTGAAGTAACCCTTGATAAGACTCATAAAGAATCAGCCCACCTGAAATAGCCAGGATGAAAGCGGCGATTATGCTGCTGAAGTTTTCAACCCTGTAGTATCCAAAATGGAATTTACCATCAGGAGCCTTCCCTGACAAGCGCAAGCCAATCCAAATGATCAAAGAGACAATCGCGTCGGCAAAAGATAGAACACCATCGGCAATTAGGGCAAGGCTTGAAGAGAATAATCCAATAAACACTTCGACTATGCCCACTAACACGAGAACAACAAACGATTTTTCCGCAACCTTCCCACCCCTCGCCAGTCTGGTTGACTGCAATCTGTCAGTCACATTCCCAACGTCGATTTTGATGATTATTATGGGATGATGACCTATTTCAATTGCCCGCATTATTTTCCCGATTGATGATGACGTTCGTTCAATAATGAGCTGTGTAGCACGTACTGAGTTCCAGTTATCTGCAGTGGATCCATAACGCGCGCAAGGCTGATGATACACAACCCTTAAATTTCTTTGGAATGCAGTTCACGTTCGTGAGAAAATGCCAAAGTATAGGGTCACGGCCAAATGGATCGAGAATGTTCGTTCCGTGGTTGACAATGGCAGAGCACACAGCGTGATCTGCGACCTTCCCACGCCGGCAGGTGGGGGCGACTCAGGTCCAACTGCTCTTGAATTGGCCTTGATGGCCTTGGCAGACTGCGCCCTGACGATTTTTGTTGACGTCTGCAAACAAAGCAAGATAGAGCTTGGCAAAGCCGAGGTTGTCGCAGAAGCCGAAAAACCTGCTGACTCACCCAAAATGACCAGCGTGACCATCAAAGTCCGCACTTCTGCAAAGGCAAGAGCGGAATTGCTGAAAAGTGCATGGAGAAGAACCGAAGCAAACTGCCCAGTACTGTCAATATTTAAGGAGCCAATACCTTTGAAGATCGAGTTTGAAGTAGCCCCGCAATAATCGAGCGCCGAACGACTTTCCGTGATGCTGAAGAGGCTCGGTCTCCACTCTCATCTCAAGATGCAAGAAAGAACAGAGTGATCGGCCCGAAATCGAAGATCCGAAAAATAAACCAATAGAGAAAGCAATAGAAATCAAAGATGAAATCGAAAGAAGAGCAAGAGCTTCGCTCGATGGGGCGGTTTGGCAGCGCACCCAGTGCTCTTGTCACTTTTGACAAAAAAGAGGGGAATTGCGGGAGTAGACCAGATTATTAGTTGGTTTTTCGGAAAGTTTGATATACCACACAAAACAAATGGAGTGTGGTTGAATGGAGTTGAGTGTTCAAGAGTTCTTAGATTCGGTGTCAAATCCGAACACCAAGAAGGAGTATAGGCATGGGATAAAGAAGTTCTGTGAATGGTATGGCAAAAGTGCGGAAGAGATCTTGGAGCTTAGGAAAGATGACCTGACGCAGAAAGCTGAGGAAAACCTGATTGAGTACAGGAATAGAGCTGCAAGGTTCGAGAAGGAGATAGAGAGATTTCATAGCTATCTTCTGGGTCAAGGCTTCACGATTAACACGTCAAGAAACTTGACTCTTGGAATAAGGCAGCTTTTCAGGTTCTATGAGATGCCTATAAGAATCAGGTCAGGAAGCAAAGTCTCACAAACAGTCAAAACCACCAAGAATTATCCAATGACGATCGAGCATGTAAAAGCCATGTTCACGGTTGCCGATCTCAGAGAAAGAGTAGTTCTGAGCATGGCAACAGACCTAGGATTAAGAATAGGCGACTTTATCAAAACAAGAAAAACTGACCTTCCAAACCTAGATCAAAAAGCGCCCATACCATTCGATCTGATGACCGACAAAGAGAAAGTTATAGCACATGGGTTCTTGAGCCAAGAGACTGTTGAATTGTTAAAAGCCTATCTCCCCACGTTGGAGAGAAAGAATGGGAATCCGTATCTGTTCCCTTCCAATGGAGAAAGCCACATTTCAGACGAATGGCTTAACAGACTCCTGCAAAGATTAGGGGAAAAGGCTCAGATTAGACTGAACGGCAAGAGCCTGACGTTTCACTGTTTCAGAAAGATGTTTCTCAGTGCTTCAATAGATTCTGGAGTTGGCCTGACTGCAGGGAAGAAGCTTTGCGGGAAGAGTATAGGGGAAAGTGACGACACCTACCTGACCACCGTTAACCTCAGACAGAAGTTCATCCAACTGAAGAAGTTCCTGACGATAAAGGAAACAGCCAAGCTTGAAGACAGTGAGATTATTGAAGGCTTGAAGAACACCGTGGCGAAACTTCATGAGGAACTAACTCAACAGAAGACTGTAACAGACGCTGTTACAGAGAAGAATATCAAGATCGCAAAAGATCTTGGGGAGTTGCAAAAGCGATTACAGGATACTCAGCTGGCTCTAGATTCGATCCGACAGGTTCTCACTCCTGAAGTGCTGGTTAAGCTCCAACATGGATGGCTTCATGAAAAATATGAGAAAGAGCAGAACTCCAAGCTAACTTAGTGGTCCAGAAAGGGATTGGTGATCGTGCGCGCGCGAGGAGAGGGCTCTTAGTGAGTTCCCTCATTTCCCTCATGAGAAACGAGTTCCCGCAGAAGTTCCCTCATAGAAACGACATACAGATCCTTGCTATCTGATTTGTTTTTCGGGAATTATCCACGACACACATATCCACTACATTCACGTGTGGGGCGACGTCAGTTGGGGTGAGGGGAAATGCTAAAGATGGTGTGGGGAAACGATAATTATCCAACGTGCGCATGGTCACGAGTGGCCTAGTTTCATTGGTTTTGGAGGAGTATTTGCTTTAATTCTGTGACGTCAGGTGATTTGATGGTGTTTGCTTTCGCATAAGCGCGCGCTGACACTAGTTAGACGCTTTCTGTTTCTTGAGGTTATTCCCTTCGGCCAGAACCTGTAAGACCTTGTGCATCTCAACCAGAATCAATATGAATTCTCCATTCGCTTAGCGAGTTCGCCAAGCGCTTTAAGCGTGTTTGCTTCACCAATCTTCTCATCAATCTTCTTGTAGAGTTCTAGTGCACCCTCAAGCTTGACCTTGGCTCCCGACAGGTCATCCATCCGCATAGCGAGATCACCAAGCGCTCCAAGTGTGTTTGCTTCACCAAGCTCACCACCAATCTTCTTGAACAGCTCTAGTGCACCCTCAAGCTTGACCTTGGCTCCCGACAGGTCATCCATCCGCATAG
>CAZDNV010000040.1:0-5087 GCA_964506875.1 uncultured Candidatus Bathyarchaeia archaeon | reverse complement strand
CGAGATCACCAAGCGCCTTGAGCGTGCCTGCCAGACCCCAATGATCCTGCAGCTTCCTTAGCCTCTGCACCACGGTATCTTTGAGTTCTCTTGCTTCTTCGCATCTATTATTAGCGTTATACAAATCGATTAGATAGGTCGACAGACGCCCAAGATCAGAAACGCCAGCCTCACTTCTAGCGTAGGTGCAAGGCAGTTCGAGAGCTAGACGAAAATTGGGTTCTTCCAAAGTGAAAAGAAGCCTGTACTGCTTCGCATTTACTGATCCGAGGTTATCATAGATCTGGTTTGCGTAAGATGCCATTACCTTCACAACGTTGGGTCCGTGCCGTTCTCTAACTTCATCTGTTAGCACGTTTTCTGCGAACAGTCGCACCGGCGGCAGAAGCACTATGCGTCCATACTCTGTTATTTCAGCAAGAGATGCATCATTCAATTGTTGGGCAGACTCCCAAGATCTCTCGCCAAAAATCTGCCGTACAGTTAAATCTCTAGCTCCAGCGGGCAACATGGATAGTGCACTAAACAACTCTTTGGGACTCTCGTCAAGGTTGTCGTATGACGAAGCCAAGCTCGCCACCAAACTCTCTCCATGCTCAGCATCCCTATCCGTTATGCCTTTCACAATAATCGCCTTTGCCTTCTGAGTTTTAATTCTTCGGATAAGCTCATCAATCGTCACGCCATGTGTCAGTTGTCTCGCCATTAGCACGATTGACAAAGGATGTCCTCCCAGTTGCTCAAGCAAATCCCTAAGCTCTGCTGACTGCAGCTCGTTCTCTGAGATTGAACGCTTGGACGTGGCAAAAAACAGTCGAGCTGAGTCATATTCGTTCATAATACGTAACCGGCATTCACGTTCAGGCTCATGAAGAACGCCCCCAACAAGTCGCTGGGTGGTCAGCAACAACTTCACATTAGGGACAAACGTCAGAATGCTGTTGATTAAATCCTGTGTCCGCTTCTCATCGTGGAACAAGATTCCCTCCGCATTATCAAGGATAAGCAGCATATGGCAACCGTGCAAATACTCGATGAGATCTTTGACTTCTGGGAACTGCCTCTCAACGCAAGAACCGATTAGATCGATTATTCGGCTGGAAGAAGTGGCTTCGCGAAGGTTCAGAACAAAGATCCCATGCGGAAAATGACCTCTCAGGAGAAACCAACGTGCAACTTCTTCGGCTACCGTTGTTTTCCCTATTCCCCCTGCTCCAGTCACAGTCACGAAACGATTCGTAAGAAGCTTATTGATGATTTCATGTATCTCCTTAGATCGACCTACAAATGATTGTGGTCTCACAGGAAGGTTTGACTTTGCCCGTCTACCTTCCTCAATCGACAGATTCCCTGCAGGGATGTCTTTGAACAGCGGTTTCTGGTGGAATGAGGGTTCGTCAGTAGGAAGCAGCAGGAACTTCTCTTCCTCGGGGATGAAGGGTTTGCCTTCTTTGCAGGCCTCGGATTCAAGCAGAGGTTTTACATTGGCAAGATGGGGGTTTCCTTCGACTAGGAGCTTGGCCATATCGAACGCAAGTTGGATAGGATCTTTGTCGAGAAGGTGCCTGTACAAAGCCCCTGCAAACGCTATGCCCGCAAGATCAAGCACTGGCATGTCGCGCCTAATGGCAATGACATGTCGAACGCCTGCTTCTTGGATCATCTTGCCTGTGAGTTCAGAATGACAGGCAATTATCATCGCCAACTCGAAGGGTCCACCTGTTCCAATCAGTCTCTTCAAGTAGTTTCCTTGGACGAGTTGACATCCGCCTTTCCCATCCTCGAACACCAAGGCCTCTTTGCTACCATGCCCGCAGAAGTGAAGAATGTTGAAACCGTCCCTTATGCCTCGGGCAAGTTCATCAACTGTGGCAAAACCGATTCGAAGCACAATCTGACGATTTAGAGCAGAGAGTTCAGTGACAATTGCATTACGTTCGCCCTCAATATCCAGAGCATCGACAGGGTTTCCCTTCTCGGTCACGAGAGGTGCTGAGAAAAGACAAAGGATCTTCGGTTGTACTATGCTCATTGATATTTGCCTCTTCAGTTTGCAGTAATCAACAATGAATCCATGAGTATAAACATTACTTGCACAGCATAGGTTGGATCTCTGAGAATGCCATACGAGTGCAAACGTAGCATGGCAATCGCATCTGTAAGAATGAACTGATTTTGGTTCGTATGTATTGGAGCAGAGAGAGCCACCCTTTGCTATGGACTTCGGAAAACTTCTCCGCACTCTCGCAAGGCTTATATTAGAGATAATCTGATTCCCCATCGGTATATCAAATGGAATGAAAATCCAACTAATTGTCTGGACTTCGGGAGATGTCTCCATTGCTTTACGTCAGACTTGCAGGTCTGGGACTCCACGATTAGCGCGCGCTAAAGTCGCCTTCCACCTACTTCTTGTTTGTTTCACGCACACAGAGCCAAATATCATTGAATAAAAGTAAGATTACGGGAAACAGGTGCATTTTACAGTCCAGCGGTATTTCTCTTTTTGCCTTGTATCATTGAATAGGCAAAGCAATCATTCGCGCGCTAGACACATGTTATAGAAGCAAGTTTCACAAGACTTATGTACCAATTTACCTGGTTAGATATTGGAGGATCTATGATTTTGAGGGCTATTTTCAGCGCCAAATTGAAGAGCTGCGTGGCGATAGCGTTGCTATCGATGCTTCTTCTTCTACCAACCGTGCAATTCTCCAGCGGACAGACTTCCAGCATTTGGCTTGTTTACGATAGGGACGACCCAGACGTGGCACATTCTGGAACTGACCCTTTGGCCGTACTGTTTACTCCGCCCAGAGTCTGGTTAGGAATGGGAAAGACTTGTACGCTGTTCAAGATAACTGCTATTCGGCTGTATCTTTACTGTGACTCTCAGAGTGCCGGGTTTGACGTATACGTGACAGACCAAGACCATCAAGTGATAAAGTCATTTCTGAATCGAGACCCCGAAGTCAATGGTTGGTACGACTTAGATCTCACAGTCTGGACAGGTTATGTTGACACACACTTCTTCGTGGAGTTCGTTGCTCTGCCTCCGAATCCTAATCTGCAGGAAACATGGGCAATGCTGTCGTTCGACGAGGCTGTGATTGACGAGGGCGAAGCGTCCTACGGAAGAAGCTACAGGTACGCATGGGGGCCCGACAATCCAAATCCGAACATTCCAGCCTGGCTCCCCATCGAACTGACGTATCCTTATGGTGCAGGCGACCTGATGATCAGAGTGGAGTTGGAGCCGCAAATGCCTGAAACGGTTCTTCCAAGCCTCATAGACGCGATTAGAGCAGCTAACCCAATGGTCTTCAAAGGGCAAGCCTCATCTGCTAAGGCAACTCTCATCAAGAAAATCAACGAAGCAATATCAATGTTTGAAAAAGGCAATTATGGAGCGGGCCTCAACAAGCTGGAAAATGACATCGGCCCTAAACTTGCAGATCCACTCGCTGATCCCAGGCCTACACCACTAACATCATGGCTTCAACTATACCAGGAAGGTTCAGCTAGCCAAAAACTCGTGGCTTCCTTCGCAGTTACATGCCAAGGCATAGTTCAAATGGGGCAGAAAGCAGTTCCATTGCCTCCGAGTCTGCTTGAACACTTTGACTTCAACGGAGATGGCCGTGACGATTTGGCTGTAGGAGTACCCGGTGAGAACATTGGAGGAAAAGATGATGCTGGCGCAGTCAACGTTTTGTATGGGTCGCCGGACGGTATTTGTGAAACAGCTGATGACTATTGGCATCAGGATGTTACGGGTGTGAAAGGCGAATGCGGAGTGACAGACCGCTTCGGAGAGGCGCTTGTAATAGGCAACTTCAATGGAGACGCGTATGATGACTTGGCCATAGGTGTCCCCAGGGACGAGGTTGACGGCATACAAGGCGCGGGGGGAGTGAACATTTTGTATGGTTCCTCCAATGGGCTTACTACAAGTGGAGATCAGCTTTGGCACCAGAACGTCGAAGGCATATGGGGCGTATGTGAGGCGGGCGATTATTTCGGAGCCGCGCTTGCGGTCGGTGATTTCAACGGAGATGGATACGACGACCTAGCCGTAGGCACACCAGGCGAAGACAATGCTGGGATGGTGACGGTCTTGTATGGTTCCTTTGACGGGCTTATTCCTTATAATAGTCAGGGTTGGAATCAGGATAGCGCAGGCATCCTAGACGGAAGCGAACCGCTCGACGCTTTCGGGGCAGCATTGGCCGCAGGGGATTTCAACGGGGACGGCTTTAGCGATTTAGCAATAGGAGCTCCGAAAGAGGATTTGCCATCATCCATACAGCCTGCTTCTGACCAGGGGGTGGTCAACGTTTTGTATGGCTCATCCAGTGGGCTTACATCCGATGGTAATCAGCTTTGGAGCCAAGATAGCGCAGGCATCATAGACGAAAGCGAATGGAATGACTATTTCGGAGCTGTTTTGGCTGCAGGGGACTTCAACTGGGACGGATATGAGGATCTCGTAATCGGCGTTCCTCGCGAAAGTCTGATTGCTTCGGAACAACCTCAAGAGTGGGCCAAGCTTGAGACTGGAGCAGTGAACATTATTTACGGCTCTTCCATTGGTCTCACCGCTTTAGGCAATCAATTCATCGATGAAGAATGGTGCGAAGGCGAATTCGCAGACAATGACCATTTCGGAGCCTCTTTGGCAGTTGGCGACTTCGACCAAGACGGCTACATGGACCTAGCGGTAGGCACGCCTAACAAATACAACGAGCACGCTGGTGGATCTGGCTCAACGATAGGAAAGGAGGCTGGCGCTTTCTACGTCATTTGCGGTTCCGCAGTGGGATTCGAATGGTCTGGTAGATGCAGAATGTGGTATGCAGACGATATGACGCCTGGTGGCGTGACTGACGGCGTCGCTATGGGAGGCACCGCCTTTGAATTTGACCATTTTGGAGCGGCTCTGAGCGCAGGAGACTTCGATGGAGACTGGTGCTGCGACTTGGCGATAGGCAAGCCAGGACAAAGCATTTTCCATAGGGCGGGTCCACCACCTTACTGGTACAGTGACGCAGGAACGGTGGACGTCATGTACGGTTCTGAAACTGGTC
>CAZDNV010000039.1:0-15352 GCA_964506875.1 uncultured Candidatus Bathyarchaeia archaeon | reverse complement strand
ATTGCAGGCGGCGACAGCAAAGCAGCTTCGATCCTTTGGAATGCCACACCCTACGGCGGGCACCAGATCAAGGTAGTTGTGGATCCAGAAGATAACATAGCTGAGCTTGATGAGAACAATAACGTGGCTTTTGCGGGCATTTATGTTTATCCTGCTGCTTCTGATCTCACGCCTACCAGCATCTCGTTCTCCGATAGTAGTCCGCTGGTGGATCAAGGGATTACGGTTTGCACTTACGTTAGAAACATTGGCGGAATTGGAGCCAGCAGCGTGCTCGTCAGCTTCTTTGATGATGATCAGCCTATCGGAAACAAGACTATTGGCTGGATTGCTGGTAAGGGAGCGGGCGCAACAACCTCCATTAGTCATCAGCTTGCAACCTCAGGATGGCATACGATACTCGTGGTTGTTGATCTGGGGAACAGCATATTTGAGGCTGATGAAGGAAACAACAATTACTCGGTGAGGATATTTGCTCATGAGTCTCGGCCGGATCTCACGCTCTCGTCTGGTGACATATCGTTTTCAAACAGCACGCCCGCCGTCGGCGATAATGTGACGGTTAGTGCGACTATTCATAATATTGGGGAGCAAGGGGCCCAGAATGCTACAGTAGACTTCTCTGAGGGTGGCTTCCCGATCGGATCCACCATAATCATACCCAGTGTTTCGGCAGGTGGACAGGCAACGGTGAGTGTTTTGTGGAATGTTTCGGCTGAAGAGTGGCACACAATTGGAGTGGTCATCGATCGAAACGATTCAGTAGAGGAATCGAACGAGAACAACAACCAGGCTAGCCGATCTATTTATGTGCCCTCCTCTAAGGCGGCGGATCTCTGCATTGTCAATGAGGATATAGTGTTCTCGGATACAGTGCCTATTTCTGGTGAGGAGGTTGAGATCTATGCGACAGTTCACAATATTGGAGAGGCATTGGCGCTTGACGTTACAGTGAGGTTCTACGTGGATGAAGTTCAGCAGGGCTTGCCTGAGACGATATCTTCTATTCCTGTGGGTGGTGACTCAACGGTCTCAAGGGAATGGGTTGCTTCTGGGCTTGGAGCTCACGTCGTGAAGGTTCTGGTCGATACGGCAAGAGAGTCTGACAAAAGCAATAATAACGCTACAAGAGGGATAATTGTGGGTCAGCATAGCGTGGCCGTTTCAAGCCTTGAGATTGGAAAGCATATTGTTGGATTGAACTTCACGATGAACATCACCGTCTGCGTTCAGAACCTTGGCTACTATCCTGAGACTTTCCATGTGAGGATCCACGCAAACAACACGATCATTGGTGTGCTTAATATTACTGCGTTGGGAGACTTCAACTCTACTTCGATCACGTATGTTTGGAGCACAGAAGGCTTTGCTTATGGTAACTATACGATATGGGCTGAGGCAGACATTGTCTTACATGAAACAGACACTGGGGATAACACGTGTATCGACGGAAGCGTTCACGTTGGCGTTCCCGGCGATGTTGGAGGGGACCATTATGTGGGCATAGACGACATTTTTGACATTGCTTGTCACTATGGTGAAGATCCTGGAAGCACAGGCTGGGACGGCAAATACGATATAACCAATGACGGATTCATAGGCGTGGACGACATCTACATAGCTGCACAACACTTCGGACAAGAAGAGCCCTAGTCCTGCCTCTCTTTCTCAGCTCTCGGCTTGCCAGAACAAGCGAAGCCTTTGTCTGCATAAGGAAGCGAGCAGGCATCCTAATGATTTTTCTGTCCCGACAAGACTTGCACCCATGATGTTCCTAGTAAATGATGCAAGCATGTAACTGGCGTTTATGAACGTCATCCAGCACACAAGCATGTTTGCTCTCACCTCTTGGATTTCATGTTGCAAATGATGCTTTTCGACGCCAGGAGGATTGGTTGCGATGCTCTAGAAGACGTTTCCACAAAACCTAAATCGATTAGAGTCTGATATGTGGTTGTGCATGAGAAGGGAGAACACTGCTTATGAAGAAGACAGTTACAGCATTGATACTTACACTATTGTTAACGGGCATGTTGACGATGGCGCTTAACGTTCAACCTGCCAAGTCAGATTATGCTTGGAGCGAGACTATTTACATTAGGGCTGACGGAAGCATAGAGCCTCTGGGAGCACCCGTTTCAACAGTGGACATGGTGACTTATACGTTGGCGGACAACATTGTGGATGCGGCTTCATCATACGATGCCAAGGCAATCATCATACAAAGAGACAACATCATAGTAGACGGAGCAGGCTACACGCTACAAGGTACAAGAGCTTATTACTCTAGAGGAATAGAGTTGACGTTTAGAAGCAACGTAACAATCAAAAACATGAAGATCACGGCATTCGAGGTTGGCATCGCCCTCATTTCTTCTCGAGATAGTATCGTGAGCGGAAACAACATTACAAACAACTTTTTCTATGGCATCGTGATCAATAGTCTCCCCCCCCTTTTTTCTTCTTCTGATAATAGCGTGAGCGGAAACACTGTAGCAAACAACGGGTATAGTGGCATCGGGTTCGCTCGTTCTTCTAATTGTATCGTGAGCGGAAACAACATAACAGCAAACACCGCACATGGCATCGAGCTCTATCGTTTTTCTAATGGTATCGTGAGCGGAAATTGCATAACAGCAACCCTCAACTATGGCATCAAGCTCACTTCTTCTTCTAATAATAACAGTGTGAGCGGAAACACTGTAACAGCAAACAATTATGCTGGTATCGCGCTCGATTATTCTTCTAATAATAACAGTGTGAGCGGAAACACTGTAGCAAACAACGGGTATGGTATCTTGCTCGGGCGCTTTGAGGGGTCTTCCCCCGACTATAACCTGATATGCCACAACGATTTCATTGGCAACTCAAACAATGTAAACATTGTAAACGGTTCTGGTAATGCATGGGATGATGGTTATCCTTCTGGCGGAAACTACTGGAGTGACTATGCTGGCGTGGATTTGTATGGTGGTCCAAATCAGAATGAAATTGGCAGCGACGGCATAGGGGACACACCATACATTATTAACTCAGGCAACAGTGATGGTTATCCGCTTATGAAGCCTTTTCCGTGGCCTCAGCACGACATTGGAATAACATACGTCAGCAGAGCCTATTTTGATTGGCTGCCAATCATAATTCTTCCCTTGAAAACGGTTGTCGGGCAACGTTTTCCACTGGACTTTAACGTTTTCGTCATGAACTATGGCAACAGCACTGAAACCTTCAACGTGACAGCCTACGCCAACACCACAGCCATCCAAACGCTCACAATCACTTTGCCCGGCAGAAGCTCTACCATTCTGAACTCCACCTGGGACACCACAGGCTTCTCCTACGGCAACTATACCATAAGCGTCGTAGCCGACAATGTTTCGGGGGAAGCCGACGTTTCAGACAATACTCGCATTGCGGGAGCAGTTCACGTTGGCATTCCCGGAGACGTGAACGGTGATGGGTATGTTGGGATAGATGACATTTTCGAGATAGCCGTGCATTTCGGTCAGGAGCCGTGGCAGCGAGACTGGAACCCCAGGTACGACATCAACGGGGACAATTACGTTGGTGTTGACGACATCTTCACCGCTGCCATACACTTCGGCGAACAGGAAAACCCGTAAGCCCGCTTCCATTGAATGCGAGAGGTGAGATTCGAACCTCCGCCACGGTGAAGACGTCACCCGCAACTCCTCTCTTTTTCTCTTCTTGATAGTATAGTCCGATCACTCGACACTAACCAGGCGAAGCTATCTGCACAATCCACGTTTTTTCGATTATTGTCGGAAGGCGATAGAAGCCTACCTGTAAACCAACTTGAGAAAGCTTTGACCTCAATAGGCGCTTGCAGCCTAGGTGTGATGCCGCATCTTTCATTTCCAAAACTTCCATATCGGTCTCTTTTTCGCAGGCAGGCTTTCTAGTTTGCTCTGCTTTTCAACCTCAAGTACTTGAGCCGCCAGACAAGGTCCGCAGGTTGATTCTCCTCTGTAGTTCACCACATAAGTTTCTTCTCTGCAACGATGGCATTTCCCAAAAGATATTCCTTCTATTCCAACAAGAAACAGGTTACCGCACATGAAGCAGCGGAAAAGGTGAGCGCCTCCTATTTGCTCTGGCGGCACCCGATCCCTCCAATAATCTCTTGGGTTCCGACCATCATTGGGGCACCATGCTATGCCATCGACAGGGCATCGATAGACTTCAACCCTTAGCCGCAACTCAGTCACCTCCCTCTCCCGAACGTGCAAATCCTCCTGGATCCCTCAAGCAATCTTTGACTGACTGACACCAGGTCTTCAAAAGATCCTGCTCCGTCTTTATCCTGCCAAGCTCTATGAGCATCCCCCAACCATCTTGCGTACTGCAAGACAATCTCTCCCATTTCAAGCTCCTCCAGGATTTGTTCATTCTTGCGGCTGAGGTCCATCGCCTCTTGAACCCCATGAATCGCAGGCGAAAAACTCACAAAGGGATAGCCAACCCAAGGGGCATAGGTTACCACATCGTAAAAAGAAGGAAGGATCTGCCCATCTCCGTAGGCTTCTCTTGCGATCTTTGGATAGCCAAGAATAGAACCGATTTCAGCATGGAACATCCTCCATGCAGCTTTGTCTGCAAGATCCATCGCAAGCCCCTCAAATCTATCAAAGAAATGACCAACTGAATTGTCGATCTTGGAATTTGGATTAAACGCAAGGAATGTCGTGTCCTTGTCTCGCCTAAACATCCACTTATTGTCTTCCACAGGCACAATTCTGCCAAAGGTTATTCTCTTGAGCTGAGGCAATACCTGGATGCTTACGCTCTCCATCATCGAAGGCTTTGCCTCTTCAACAACCAACACCTGCTCCATGAAAGGTTTGATACACAAACACCATTGACGCACCATCCTTCCCCATGCTTCCTTCAACGCATGAGACTCTGACGCAAATTCATGCATCTTCTTTATTTCATCCAACCTCTGCATAACAAGGAAACGCTCCCTTAGATCTTCTTAGGGCGTGAGAAGCATCCCTAAATGGAAATGGCTTCAGAGCTGTATAAGCCTAACGCAGTAGGCGCAAACTGAATCTGTCTGTGGAGCCGAGTGTGGTTGGACCAGTAACTGAGAGGTGATTTCACCCGCAATTCTCCTCTTTCTTTTCGCTCGATTTGACTAATAATGATAGACCTGGCGGGAGTTCGAATCTCCCCTCTAATAACCCAGGGATGGCCAGCATCCTCTTGATTCATGCGGAGGATAATTGTTTTTCTTTTTATCTTTCGTTCTTAGTTACACTTCGAAGGTTTTGACTCTGCTCAGAATGTAATCGTAGATGTCTCCTTTGAACTTGTCCAAGTATCCGATGGGTGAACAAACGCATTTCACTGAGTCAAACTCCACTTGTGCTGGAAAATGGGTGTGGCCACATATCGCATGGGTGACATGCTTCGATGCCTTCATGTCTTCTCCCAATTGCGTGTTTCCTATGAATGCAGAGAAGAAGTCGAACTCGGCATTTCCTGTGAATCTTACCATGTATTTGAAAGGAACAACATGTGTTACAGCAATGGTCTTCTTGACTTTGTTCTCAACACTTCGAAGCTGACTTCTCAAGTCACTACAAAACATGCTCGCTACTTCCTGGTCACTCATTCTGTCAGGTGTTCTTCCAGTTTTCGCGCCTCTACGACTAGCTTCTTGAGCTCTTGGCCAAAACGCATATTCGCGGTCATTCCATATCCCATATAGGCTTTCTTTGCTTTCATAATCTGCGAGCGTGAAGATGCGATCAAGTGCAGGGTTCCTCGTTGAATAATCGTACCAGCCGATGGTTCCGACGAAAGCCACTTCAGAGATCGTGACGGGATTCTTAGCCAAGTAGAGAAAACCGTATCTCTGGCACTTCTCTTTCATTTCATGATAGTACTTGGTGAAACTGTTGTATCCTTGACTCTGTCTCTCCGGAGATACCCATATATCGTGATTGCCGCACACGAAGAATTTGGGCTTCTTGAATGTCGACAACTCCTTCATGAAATGTTCAATATACCTGTCTTCAGACGACACGTCGCCTGCAAACACAAAAACGTCAGGATCAAGGTTACGAAGAATCTCTGCAAGCAGTTCTACTGATTTCATGTTGTTCTCTGAAATATCTGTGTGAATGTCAGAAGTACATGCGACCAGCATCGTCTTCCTCACGCGATCAGAAAGACCGGCTTCGCTCTTAAATTTATAACCTTGATTAGATCCAAAATATTCAGGCAGTCATCCCATGGGCTTTGGGGTCCAAAGAATGTTGCGCAGAAAGAAGAACTTGGACGAGGCAGATCTACTTTATGTGAGAATCGAACTTTTGAACAGAATAAACCGTAGTGAAGAAGCCCTAAGCTACGTCTGGAGTGTATTTCTGATCGGCCTTGGCAGTATCCTAGCGACAATATTCTTGGTTAACGCCAATATGCTCGATGGGGTCCCATTAACTGTTTTCTTTGCTTTCATCTGTCTAGTCGGATCTGTCTATGTGAAGATTTTGTATCCGCCAAGGCTTGTGCGCATGAGAGAGACACTTGAACAATTGGATGAAGTGCTGAAGCTAAGCCCAGCACTGCCAAGAAACATCAAAAACAGCATGGCAAGGAGGTTCCTGCAAACTCATGAGGATTTGACGCATGATTTCATGCGATGGGTCAATAGGATCTCGCTCTTGAAGTCGTACAATATTAGTGTAGGCATATTCGCAGTCGGCCTCGCTAGTCTCATAACTGGAATTCTGCAAGGATACCCTTCTGAATCATGCGTCATTTCTGGACCGATTACAGTTGCGGGAGTTGTCATGATATTTCTGAAATACAGAGAGCGTAGACGAGCATTGACGCCTACAGGCTGAAGATATCTGCAAGCCAAGGTTGAGTGACCCCACCATACCACCCAGTTACGCTAGCTATTCGCTCCTGTCGCCGTAACATTGCGCGCTCCTCGCCATAATGGGAGCATCTCCCGCGATTTCCTCTTTTTGTTGCTTAAGGGCATTTTTAGGAGAGGATACACTGAAAAGGTTAATAAGTCAAGCTTCCAAGGCTGTATACAGAACGGAATCTGGTTGAGTGAAAAGGCTTTGACCACGACGCGAAAGGATTCACCTATTACAGGTGCTAGATATTCTACGTGAAGAAATACCCAATTGCCCAGTTATAAGCGTATTCTGCATGAACTGAAAGCTATAGAAGGAAGACACACTGAGCTGATTTCTCTCTATTTGGCGCAAGGTGCGGATCTGACTATGAGAATGAGAGAGTTGAAAGGCGAACAGCAAACAGCTTCGAACATAAAGGACAAGGCAACCCGAAAAAATGTTGTTGACGCGTTAGAAAAGATCATTCACCACTTGAGAACGTACTGCGCAGAGATGCCTGTAAAAGGCTTGGCGCTTTTCTGCGGAAACATCACAGTGAACGGCCTTCCGGAAATTCGTCTATGAATAATAGATGATCCTCCAGAACCGATTACGGTCAACATCTACGCTTGCGACAGAATTTTCAGAACCGAAGCCCTGGAAAGGATGTTGGCACCTAAGGTTCTCTATGGCATAATCACGATTGACAACAAAGACGCCTCTATTGCGCTATTTGAAGGCGACAGGTTCCCACAGCTCGCAGAAAGGCTTGATTCTGACGATGAGGGAAAGGGCAACCCTCATTTTGGTGTAAAGAAAAAGATGACAGCTTATTATCATGGGAAGACCCGAAAAGGCGGATCTAAATCAGCGAAAATCGGACGAAGTATAGCAGGGCAGTCAAAAACGTTTATGAAAAGAGTGGCTGACACCGCAAAAAGAGTTTTCATGTCAAATGGACAAGTGCTGCCTAATATGAGAGGAATACTCGTTGGTGGTCCAGGAGGAACAAAATATCGATTCGTCAACGGCAAATACCTTCATCCTTATTTGGGAGGAATTGTTGTCGCCATTGAAGACGTTGAGTTCTGTGATGAATCTGGAATAAGACAGCTCATAACGAAGGCTGCAGATAAGCTGAAAGACACGCAGTTAATCAGAGAAATGAAGCTAATGAATGAATTTCTAGAGAGAATCGCCACCGACAAACCAGTCGCCTACGGCAAAGCCGAAATAGAAAAGGCATTAGCCAATAAAACTGCCAAGATATTGCTCTTATCTGACATGCTTAGCTCCGAGGAAATCCAAGACTATTCGCGCAAGGCTGAGAAAGCTGAAGTCTGCGTGGAAATGATCTCTGTTGATTCTGAACCGGGCTGCCAATTATGGAAATCATTCAGAGGAATTGCTGCTCTACTAATAAATGGCAACCAAGAATCCACGTCTTCTAGGAACGTCAAGAATGATTAGAGACCGATGACGATAAATCCCCATTTGCATATGCAGATGGAAACGTCTCCAGCATAACCCCTTTTTTCATTTCTGGCGAATGTGCGATCTGATCAAACGATACGTGTTGAGGTAGTCACTCCATATGAGGAGGTTGTCAACAGCGTGTCAGCATTTGTCTGGCTGGCCAGAGACGTTGCGTTTGATGCTTTGAAGTTTCCATCTGATCCTTTTCAATGCGAATAGAACATGCTTTCACAAGGCATAAACGCTTCAACTGAGCAATATATTTATGCAAATAGGAGAAGAAAGGAGAAAAGAAAAATGGAAAGAAAGAAAATATCGGCTGGATTAATAGCAAGCATACTCTTTTGCCTGCTTTTAATTGTTGATGTCCGATCAATTGCTTCGGTGTCTCCTGAAATTCAAGATTCTTCGCTTTCTCAAGTCCCTCGGTCTCGATCTATTGCTTCCCAAGAGTTAGCGATCAATTCCAGATGTGGTACAATGACAATCTTGAAAAACCTGAGTGAAAACCGAAAAAAACTAGGAGTGCAATACGAAACAAAAACATTTTCTTCAAGACCGACTGATCCTGGTGGTGGAATAGATGGTAACCAACATTTATTGCCAAAGCTCTACAATACAAACCGCTTTGTCTTTCACTGGACAAATGGAACAGATGGGGGGAGTTCTGAGGATGTGCCTTTGCCAAACACAGACGACAATGGAAATGGAATACCCGATGTTGTTGAAAACTGGGGCGAAATATCCGAATATGTCTGGGATTTCCTGGTCAATACCAAAGGATTTCCTGCTCCACCCAGTGATGCATCAGAATCCAACGACGCACGCAACCGAAATCCAGATGGAAGATATGATGTTTTCCTCTACGACTTTGAGTATTTTGGCTATGCCTATCCGGAACAATGGCCCAACTCTCCATCCTACAGTTATGTTGGATTAAGAAGGTCTTTGGGATTTTTAGCACTTAGGCAGGCAGTGGCCGCTCACGAATTCTTCCACGCTATCCAATTTGTATATGATTGTACTGAAGAAAGCTGGTGGATGGAAGCAAGCGCCTCATGGGTGGAAGACGAGGTCTTTCCAGACTCAAACGACAACTACGGAAAACTCCTGGGCTGGTTCCCGTTCTCTGACACCTACGGCTTGGAATACGCCAACGGTTGGCATGAATACGGAACTTTCATATTTGCCAAGCACCTATCAGAAGAATTCGGAGACGAAATTATCAAAGAAATCTGGACAGAAATGATCCAGACCAATGGATTAGTAGCAGTGATTAACGTTCTGGTCGACAAAAATTCTAGTCTGATCAATGAGTTCAGTAACTTCACGACAGCTAACTTCTTCTTGGAAGACTCTTATGTAGATGGATCTGATTACCGAGAATTTATCACCGGCAAAACCACTTTCAACGGCGTCTGGTTAGAGTACCAATACGATGCTGCGATTGCGCCTAACTATCTTGAAATAAACAGTTCGAACGTCAACAAGGATGCTTGGATGGACAAATGGGCAACTGACTATCTCACTTTGAAACTAGATCCAGCGAAATCAAAGTACAGAATTTCTTTCGATGGTCTTGACCTTACTACGAGTTACTTAGTGAAGTTGGCCACGAAAAAAGAAGGAGTTATCAACGAAACGATGTTTAACCTCGACGGACAGAAAGATGGCTATCTGGATTTATCCTACGATACCTTCGATAATGCAACGCTAATTATCGCCAATGCCGGAAATACGGCTACCACTAATCCCTCTTGGAGAGTGACCGTTGAAATACTTGAAACCATTCCAATCTACGATGTAGCAGTAATCGATATCAAGCCTTCGACTTATTCTGCAGTCACTGAACAGACAATTAATGTTGCAGTCACTGTCAAAAATAAGGGAAATACAAGAGACGAATCTTTCAATGTTTCAACCTGGTGGGGTGAATTCTTGATCGAAGAAAAATCCGTGACAAATTTGTCACGAGGCGCTGAAAAAACTCTGAATATCACTTGGAATATACCTGATGAACTCAATGGCTCTAAAACGCTTTGGGCAAACGCCACTATTGTTCCAGAAGAGATTGATGTAGAGAACAATGAATTCGAAGACGGAATACTCTCATTAACTATTGGAATTCATGATCTGGCTGTTATAAACGTCACTCTATCTAAAACTATTATAGTACAAGGAGGGAATCTGAACATCAATGTTACGGTAACAAATCAAGGCAACTACACTGAAGCATTTGGTTTGACAGCTTTTGCTAACACGACTGTCATCCAGATTCAAACTGTCACTCTGGAAAGCGGAACGTCAACAATCCTAGCCTTCACTTGGGACACGACTGGTTGGGCTCTAGGCAACTACACTATGAGCGCAAACGCCTCTATACGTCCTCAAGAGATAGACACTGCCGACAATAGCTACGTCGATGGTACGGTGACTGTGAGACCACCGATTCACGACATAACCGTAACAGATATTGCGCTTTCCAAAACTGTTGTTGGTCAAGGCTATAGTACGTACGTAAACGTCACATCAGCAAACCAAGGTGACTGTCCAGAAACCTTCAACGTCACAGCGTACGTCAACGCAACCATCATAGGATCAAAAAACGTTATGTTATCAGCGGGAAACACTGCAAAGCTCACTTTCATATGGGACACTACTGGCTTCTCCTATGGCAACTACACCCTAAGCGTCGTGGCAGACAGTGTTTCAGGGGAGACCAACGTTTCAGATAATACTCGTATTGCTGGAATGGTTCACGTTGGCGTTCCTGGTGATGTTACTGGAGACCACTATGGGGGCATTGACGACATCTTCCAGATAGCCACGCATTTTGGGCAGGAGCCGTGGCATCCATTCTGGAATGCGATATATGACATAGCAGGCGACAACTACGTTGGCGTAGACGACATTTTCATCGCTGCCTCACACTTCGGCGAACAGGAAAACCCATGAGCCCTATTTCTCAACAAACAAGTGCGGGCGGTGGGATTCAGACCTCAGCCTAAACGGCAGCGTCACCAGCAACCCCTTACTTTCTTATTCTTGGCGAATGCGCGATCTAATCAGACGATACGTGTTGAGGTAGTCGCTCCGTGTCCGGAGGTTGTCACCAGCGTGTCAGCGTTTGTTTGGCTGGCCAGAAACGTTGCATTTGATGCTTCTTGCATACGGAGTTGGCTGAAATCATATGGTAGGGCGTATCTGCATAAAGAACTTAAGCACGTCACAGCATAGGTTTATGTACACCTCTCGAATGAGTGAGGAGAAGACTCTGGTTGTGAAATCGAGATTTTTTGTCTTGTTGGTTCTGAGTTGTCTTTTCTTGGTTTCCTTGTGTTTTGGAAAATCTGCTGAAACTGCCTCTTTGAGGAAGCAGAATATCTCTATCTCTGCGACAGGTAGTGGCTCTGATGTTTTCTTTTTCTACGGTGAAGGCTGCCCTCATTGTGAGAGAGTGAAGGCTTTCCTCGTTGAGATGGAGCAGAGGTACCCCCTGAACATTCATGGGTTTGACATTTATACTAACAGAAGCTGCCTTCCACTTTTTGACGAATACTGTCGCACTTATGGGTTGCCATTGGAGCAAAGAGGTATTCCGACGGTTTTCGTATCTGGAGCCTATTTTGTCGGCGATGCTCCGATTCTTGAGGGTCTTGAGAAGGGAATTGAGGCCGCGTTGAGCAAGAGCACGTCAACTGAAGTCTTGGAAGCTGGGAATTCAGAAAACTCCACTCAGCAGGGCGAGTTTTCAACTGGCACTATGTCGATCTTTGCCATTTCAATCGCTGCTCTTGTTGATTCTATCAGTCCCTGTTCCATAGCAATTCTCGTCTTCCTGATAGGGGCAAGGGTGCTCGTGGATCAAAAGAAGAGGGCTTTGAGAATCGGTCTGTCTTTCTGCCTCGCTGTTTTCATAGGTTACTTCTTGTTTGGCTTGGGCTTACTCTCAGCCGTACAGCTCAGTGGCTTTTCCGGCACGTTTAGCCTCCTGGCAGGGTTGATTGCTCTTTCAGCTGGAATCCTCTATCTCAAGGACGTTTTCCGGCGCGGAAAAGACGGATTCATGACAGAAGTTCCAGACTCATTGAAGCCTCTACTACTGAGGCTGCTCAAATGCGTCGTGAGTCCTTTAGGAGCCTTTGCCATGGGTTTTGCCGTTTGTCTCTTCGAGTTTCCCTGCACTGGAGGACCCTATCTCTTTATTCTAGGACAATTATCGAATAGTGCAACGGGAATACAAGCAATTCCTTTGCTGCTCTACTACAATCTTCTCTTTGTTTTGCCTTTAGTTGCAATCTCTCTTGTTCTCTATCGCAATCCTTTCTCAACCGCCCAAGCCAGAGAATGGGGTGAAAGGAACAAGCGTGCAATACGATTCGCTGGTGGCGTTGCAATGTTATTGCTGAGCTTTTTGAGCGTGCAGTCTTCAGAAATGATGCAGTATGTTCAGATATTCATGGATTGTCTTAGGACAGCTGGGCTACCAATATTGATCAGCTGTCTCCTTGTTTGTCTTGCTTCTTCTGCAAAGATGAGGCGTATCTGGAACAAAGTTGCTGGGCTTCCTTGGGGCGCTTTATGGTCTATCCCGATAATCGCTACGCCACTGCTGGTGGCGCCATTTTGCTCCAACTTTTCCATTTCAATGCAGGCTCCTGTTCCTTCTAATGCTAAGGGCACATCTTGGCAAGAGGGAAGATATCTAACGCACGCTGTAAGCGATGTGATCGTGCCAAAGGACTATATGAACAAGATGCGCCAGATACTGGCAGACCAATCAGGGCCTTCACCAGATCAAACTGCCCTGTTCATGATAGGGAAGATATCTGTCTCCATGATTTTCTTGGAAAGCGATGGCACTATTGACCAGAATAAAGAGAATTGGACTCAGGCCAGAATTTCTGATTATGCAAACAGAATAAGAACGGGTCTAAACTGGCTAATAGATATGGAACCACGTGCAAACGCACAATTTGATTATCATGTTCAGACGATCCAAAGCAGTTATGAACCTATAGCTAGACCACAATCAGATGAAGGATTGTGGATAACTGAAGCTATGAATTCCTTAGGCTATGCCGGCGAATATCACCAAATGGTTACTCAATACAACAACGACCTAAGAATTGGAGCTAAAACACACTGGGGATATACGATATTCATAGTCGATTCATTCAATGACCCGGATGGCTGTTTCGCTCCCAATTCAGATGGCTCGACAATTTCCGATTACATGGCAGGTCCCTTCATTGTCCTGACTTATGATAATGACGGTTGGGGTGTGACAAATACAAATAGAGCAGCTGCTCACGAGACTGCGCACGAATTTGGAGCAGAAGATGAATACTACGTTCCGGGAAGCAACCCACCCTATTGCTCATGTACAGGAACTGAGGCAGGCAATTTTCTACATGTTCCTAACTCTAATTGCGTTGCTGGCTGCACATCCAAAGGGGGCTATCCTGGTTGCGGTGGATGTGGTGCATGCTATTCATCCGATTGTTTGATGGAAAATCTGAATCTATGTTTGACAAACTCAACTAAATACCAAATCGGTTGGAGAGATCAAGACAATGATGGCATATTGGATGCAGCAGAAAGCTCGTACAATAATTGGACTGACACGGATAATGATGGTGTCGTAGATTACTTAGATAACTGCCCATTGAGATGGAATCCGAATCAATCCGATATGGACAAGGATTGGATAGGTGATGCATGTGAAGCCCCAGTTATTACTATTGCTTCTCCTCAAAACCAGACGTATGCAGGAAGATCTGTCCCATTGAACTTCACTATCTGTGGCTATTCGCCTATCTCTTGGATGGGTTACTCTTTGGATGGGCAAGCGAATGCTACGGTAGCTGGCAACATTACACTGAATGTGGATAAAGGATCGCACAGTGTGGTTGTCTATGCCAATGACACATACGGCAGCATGGGCTCCTCAGACGTGGTCTACTTCAGTTCATTAGGCGGGTGTGTTGTCGTTAGAGTCCAATATCTAGATGGCTTTCCCAGATCTGGAGCTGATGTCGATAGAATCGATCCGTCTCCCACGATACCGCTTGGTACAAGTAATGAGAGTGGTTATGTAGTGAGCTGTGGGAGGTTGGGTCCTGGAACCCACTTGATTCAGGCTTGGTATGACGGTTCTCAATTTGGACCCAATACTAGTTTAGAAGTAAACGAAGCTGGCGATGGAAGTGCTACGATCACCAATTGGAACCTTGAAATCACTCCACCAACAATCACAGTGCTTTCTCCTCAAAACTTGACGTATACAAACAGCTCTGTTCCCCTGACTTTCACCCTTTATGACTATTCGGCAATCTCATGGACAGCTTACAGCCTAGATGGACAAACGAATGTGACGATTGCAGGTAACACGACGCTGAGCGATCTTTCCTTTGGAAGCCACAGCATTGTGGCATACTCAAATGACACGTACGGGAACGTGGGCTCATCAGGAACAGTCTACTTCACGCGCATAAGTGACGTAGTAATAAGAGTGCAATATGCAGATGGTAATCCAAGATCTGGCGCAGCTGTCTGGAAGTACCAGCCAGGGGAATTGATTCCAATCGGTGTGACAGATAACGATGGTTTTGTGGCATGCGGTCCTTTCAATTCTTTGAATGATGGTGTTTATTGGCTCCGAGCTTATTGGCCCCCTCCTACCCCACAATTCGGAGATGACACGCCGCTAGTTGTCAAAGACGGATACGGAAGAGCCATCATAACCTATTCGAACGGGTATGAAATCACTCCTCCAGCCATAAATGTGCTTTCTCCCCAGAACCAGACCTACATAAATACCTCTGTTCCTCTGATGTTTACTGTGTATGATTTTTCGTCTGTTTCTTGGATTGGCTACTCTTTGGACAACCAACCAAACGCAACACTTACCGAAAACACGACTCTGGCTGGCTTGTTTGAAGGATTTCATAGTGTGGTTGTTTATGGTAATGATACGTTCGGGAATATGGGAG
>CAZDNV010000038.1:0-15506 GCA_964506875.1 uncultured Candidatus Bathyarchaeia archaeon | reverse complement strand
AAGCTTCACCGCGAATTCTCTTTGTAGACTTCTCTTCAGAACGAAGATTCATGATCACACAGGATTCTTTAGAGTCTACTCGAGAAGATGCGCAGAGTCTCTTTCCAGAGCACGCCAATATGGTTCATATGAATGGGGAATAGCTTCCTTGCTCATAGCAATCGACAAGAACTTTAAGATAAGGGAGGTCCCAATAACCTTTGTTGATAGAGAGAATGGAAGAAGCAAATTGAAAAGCACCTACGTTCTGAAATGGTTCCATAGCATATGCGGGTTGTTTCTGAGAAGAACCCTGGCAAATCACAGTGGAACCAAAACGACCGACTTCAACGCAATAGGCTGTAACGTCGATTAGTCGTTGAAGAAGGGCACTAGAGAATAGATACTAGTAAGGCCAAGCTCTTTTGTGAATTGCCGAGGACCACGAGGTCCTAGAAAGTAAGAGTTAATATGCGCTTGTTCAGCTTTATCAATGGGTTCAAATGAACCTCTTAATCGCCACTTTGGCCTACTGGCCATATGTAGGGGGACATGCAGTACTATCGAGAATTATGGCAGAAGGTCTGGCGCGAAGGGGGTATAAGCCTTCAGTGTTGACCTCCAACCTCACGCAGTTCTCTCCGCTGACCAAGACAAGAGCAGGCATTGAATCCGTGAATGGTGTCCCCGTTTTGAGGTTCGAAGCGAAGTGGCCCGATGTATCCAAATCCAACGTTATTGGCGGGGCTTTCACTACTATCGTCGATGGGCTTAGCAGCTTAGATGAAGATCATGCATCTCTAAAGGACATGTTCATCATATTTCGAAGCTTGTCCTTTCCCTTCAGCCCCCAAGCTCTTCTTTGGGGACTAATGAGTGAATTCCAAACAGACATTATCCACAGCGTCGACCTAGTGTGGTCGACTTCATTCATAAGTTACCTGATTGCCAAAAGAAAAAGAATACCCTTTGTAATTACTCCGCTTCTTCACACGTATTCGCAAAGACACAGGGGGATGTCATTGATCAAAGTGATGAAACAAGCTGAAGCTGTCATAGCGTCTACGAGGTCTGAACAAGAATTTATCCTGAAGAAGGGAGTTGACAAGAAGAAGGTTCACCTTATCGGTTTGGGAATAGATGTCAGGACATTGGAGGGAGGACAAGGTTCCCAGTTCAGATCAAGACACAATATTCCACCTGAAGATCACATTGTCCTTTTCATCGGAAGAAAAGAAGTGCACAAAGGTGTGATCCAGCTGATAAAGGCCATGAACATTGTTTGGGGCAAGATACCGAACACTAATCTAGTGATTATTGGTCCTAATGGAATACTTCCCACCGACGTCAGGGCATATCAATCAGTTATGTCCTCGCTCTCTTCCGAGAAAAATCAGCGAATCATCGACCTGGGGGTCGTCTCCGATAGAGAGAAGATTGATGCACTGTCCGCATCAGACGTTTTTGCAATGCCTTCCGTTAGAGAATCATTCGGCCTCGTCTACTTGGAAGCATGGCACTTCCGCAAGCCTGTTATCGGAGCCTCATGCAAGCCTATTTCAGACGTCATAGAAGACGAGAAAGATGGACTTCTCGTCAAGTTCGGAGACGAAAAGGACTTGGCGCACAAGCTCATAACTCTATTGCGAGATGAGCAACTGAGAAGAGACTTGGGAAATGCTGGACATGAGAAGCTGATGGGAGAATACACTTCCGAGATCATGCTCTCCAGACTTGACGAAGTATATCAAACTGCAAGACCAGACTGAGAACCTATCAAAGGTTAAGGATGCTGCAAAATTGAAGAAGACTCCGAGGTTGGCTGTACTTCATTACGCTCTAGGCAGGTTCGGAGGAGCCGCAAAGATAGCTATTCTTCAAGCAAAATACCTTAACAGAATGGGGTTTAGAGCTGAGCTGTTCTACGGTGGCCCAATTCCTGAAGAATGGAAAACAAGAATCGCGAGCGAAATGCGCTTCAGCGCTCTTCCGCTGGGTCTTCCCAGCTCTCTTTCGCAGATTCGAGAAATAGTGATGACCTTGAGAAAACTCAGATCATTCGATGTCATAATGATTTCATATGGCATCTGCCCCTTCTTTGCTTTTTATATGGCCGCGCTTCTCGGCCGCAAAATCGTATGGTACTGCGGCGAGCCACTTCGTGCATTATGGGAAGACTATATCTCCAGCGAAAGCTACTCGACTCTAAAGCACACCGTCAAACCAACAAGCAAGACTCTATATGGAAACGTCTATTCGTCACTTTTCCTTTCAAAACCCATCTATCCTGTCGCAATCCGATTTATTCGAACCCTTGATCAAAAATCGGCGAGATTATACGGAAAAATCATCGCTAACAGCCAGTTCACCAAGCGAGTAATAAGAGAGCTCTATCCTAGAAACGACGATATACCTGTCGTTTATCCAGGCATTGATCTTGAGACCCTAGGAAACACGAAGAAGATTGACCGTAAGAGCACGGACTTTGTACTCGCAATAGGCGCTCTGATCCCGATGAAAAACCATCTCAACCTAATAAGAGCATTCGGAAAACTGCCGCCAATGTACAGGAATCGGACAAAGCTGATAATAATCGGAAGCGGTCCAATGATGCCCGACATATCCTCTACGATCCGTGACCTTGGCTTACATAATGTTGAGCTGAAAGCAAGCGTCACTGAAGAGGAGCTTATGGAACACTATAGAAATTGCAGCTTCGTCGTACATGTCGCTTTGTATGAACCCTTTGGCTTGGTTCCCTTGGAGGCAGCCATATTCGGAAAACCTGCCGTGGCTTCAAAAATCGGCGGTCCCAAGGAGACTGTGATAAATGGTGAAACAGGGATTCTAGTCAACCCTCTTGATTTGATAGAGGTCAGCAAAGCCATGGCATACCTAATCGCTAATCAGAAGAAAGCGGCAGAAATGGGATTGAAAGCAAGAGAAATGGCCACACGACAGTTCACAATGGAAAAATCCTCAAAAAACCTTGCAGCGATGCTACGCTCAAATACGTAGCACTATAACTGTGGCCTGCTGCAAAATGACATGGTTCAGACTTCAGTGCTTTTCCCATCGATGCCTCTTCTTCAACATGTAACGCAATGGCGGATACACAACTAGGTATATCAGCACACCAGAGACCGTCACAGCGGAGACATTCAACCCGATATCCGCGGAGTCTTGTCCTGTGAAACGTATCGTGACGTCGAATTCACCTGTTCTGTTGATGAAGAAGCCATTGACCACAGAATAAACGACAACTGGAGCCACTGCCTGATTATCTATGAAAGCCTTCCACAATGGGTGATAGGCTTCACAGAAAACCAGACAGAAAGGTCTATCAGTGCGAACATGGGCAACATACTCAACTTCATCGATCTTGTTCCAAGTAACCAATGGAGATTCCTGCTCTGCAACAAACAAATCATTGAAATGAGTTACGTCGTCGGTTCCGTTGATTGAGTAGAGAGCCAGCTCATCGAGTCTGACATGCCCTGAACTATCTACGAATATCGTCAGGTTGCCGGGTTGGAGATATGCAGTCCCGAAATCAGCCCATCTGAATCCGTCTGAGACCTCGTTACATGAAACTGTGGCAGTCGAATTGGCAAACCTGACGGTGATGTTACCGAATTCGGGCCCATATGCTACTCGTGCGGCTACTCTGAACCATCCCGCCCGTGGGATTAACTTGCTCGTGTTGAGCGTTGATGAGAAGGAAGATTCGACCATCTCTTCCTGATAGGGCACCGAAGCCAAATGCCAGCCCGCCGGCAGTTGACTGCTGAATGTATATGCAGAATCCATCAAGTAGATTATCCTACCTGAATAGTTTTCAATTCTACGAGTCATTTCGTCGACTCGTTGCTTCAGAGTAGCGGAATTGACAACGGCGACAGCGTCGATATCATTCCAGCCTGTGCCATCATTTGTGAGTGCAAGCGTGTGTTGACCTTTCTCTAGATACAGGGACCCTGCGTTTGTCCATTTCAGGTTCGTCCAAGACTCCGCGTTTGGATAAATCACACCTAGCGGAAAGCCGTCTACGTAAACGCCCAATCTGCCTCTACTATGCATGTAGCCAACCCGTATCAACACCTCGCAGTCTCCATCAGTCTTGACCTCAAAAGGAATGGTAGCTCTGCAATTTCCAGAAGTGGTTAACGTATTCCTGCCAAGTACAAGTGAGCCCAATTCATTCCACGAACTGCCTGATCCCCAGTTTTGGCTGTAGTTCACGCTTGCCACTCCGAATTGCGCGGCCAATTTGACGTTCATGTCTTCTGACGAAAGCATCACCAGATCCATCAAATCACCGTCGGCGAGCAAGAGGGCCTTGGAATCGCTCAAAGCTGTGTCGTCGAACGAGCCAGACGCACCAAGTTGATCCACAAACACCGTAGCAGTCTGGCTTGGGTTGTAGGAGTCGACCTTTAGCAATGAGAACAGGCTCCTGTAGCCACCAACGATCATTATGTGTTGAGTCGCTCCAAAGATTTCTGGAGTGTGGAATGCATTTTCTATCACAATTGCACCAGTGTGATTGTAAACCACCGAAGCTCCTTCTTGATTCAGAAAGAACGCTCTGAGGTCTTGGCTGATGTATGATGGCAAGGCTACATATCTGTAGTTGAAAGTGCCAAGCATCTTCAGTAACTTCGAGGTCGTCGTAGACCGAACCTGATGGAAGCGCACATGCCAGAGAAACATACGAGCGTTCAATTCCCAGCCGCCATCTTGGAGTACAGGTTTATCATGAATAAATGGACTCTCATAACCAATATCATGTCCCCATCCTATGGGGGTCATCATTCCAGAAAACGCAAAATCGGAGAGTGTCCCCGAATAGTCCCACTCTTGAGAAGCCCTGCTCACAGACACTACCTTGAAATCTCCCTGCTGTTTAGCCAGCCATTCGTAGGGTGTGAGAAAATTGGTGGGAGGACAATATACTTGGAGGCCGTTCTGAAAGAAAAACCAGCAGGAAAGGAAGCCACTTGAAAAAACGAGAAGAAGCAAGAGTATGCAGAAGTGTCGAAAGGTCGCGCGCAGCTTTTTCATGATTTGATATGGGGTTTCTGAAGAGGGGCTGGTCTTTCTTGGAGCGCTAGCGGATCCTGGAGTTGGGTTGTTCTCTGAGCGGCATGCTTCGCTTTGCTGGCCTTGCTGTTTCGAAATGAAGCGCGTAGACATTTGGACAAGCACAGAAATGAAAAATGCGTTCGAAAAAGCCGTTATCATCGCGAATCTACTCGCTGCCCTGAAAACGCTGAAATGAGGAATGTTAAACCACGCCCACGTGAAGATGCTTTCAAACGGGGGGTTTGGACCCTTGGCAAGAAAAGCTGACACTATGCCAGAAAACAGGAAGAAAAGCGTATACCTATCTCTCTTGAAAAGCACTGTACTGTACGCAAGTGCGAACATGCCGAAGAGCATCGCTGCGACTGGTAACAATTGAAGGCTGATCTCGCGTCTGACATCAACGGTGTAAACGTAGCCGAAAATCTCTCGTCCGCTCAGCGTAAACGCGTCGCCCATCTTTTCATAACTGAAAGTAAAAGCTTCCTCAATATAGTAGCCGAATCCTTGTGAGTAGAATCGAGCTCTGACGTTGAGTAGGAAGGGAAAGAGATAGAAAGCGGACAAAAGGAAAACCAAAACGCTACAGTAGAGAACTAGCTTGGCTGATCTTCTCACTCTGTTTCGGAAAACAGACGGTTGGGTTGGTGTGAAAACGTAGAATAACACAAACATACCCATGAAAGCCGTGTAGATTACGAAAGAGCCTGGGTAGAAACCCGTAAGGCAGATTGAGTATAGCAATGCAAACGCAATCATGTCTTTCAACCTGCCCTTTACCAACGCTCGATCTAAGAGCAGAAACATCAATGGCGCAAGAGCATAGCCGAAAAGCACGTCAACATGCATTTCAGTGAGTTGGGAGAACAGCCACTGGTTCAAAATATAGATCAAGGAAGCAGCAAGTGAAGCCAAATTGCTGCGAACATAGCGGTAAGCGAATGCGTACATTGAAAAGCCCGCGACAATAAATGAAAGAAGTGTGAATACCTTCACGGTTGCGGCACCAGATTGAAAAACGAGGTATATCAACATTGAGAAGAAATCCATCGAGTTTATCCCCTCAACGAACCCGAAAGAGTAAGGTCGCCATAGACTAAGCCAACGAAAATCGCGTCCAAACAGGTATTCCCTCGCAACCCAGCCTAACACGTCCCCTCCCGCGGGCCAACCCCCGCCCCATATGAAATTCCGGAAAATCACAACTGCCACGATAGTAATGATAGAGAAATCAATAGCTATTCTGCCCTGCTTAGTCGAAGAAGAAGATGACACCGTTTTGATAGCCTGGGCCGCTTTAGACAACAAAGAAAAATGCGTGTGCTGCCTTATTGAAAACCGAGCCAAACCCTTACCCTCCGGGTGTGTAAGTAGCGCGTGCCTATAGTCTGTTCATAAAGCTCTTATAAGCATTGACATCCTCAGAAATCTTTGTCAACTCACGAAATATGACAATAGCCCGGCACAAAAGGCAATGTATTTCATAGTCTCCATCAATGCAAGTATCGGCAAGCAAAACGGATGCTTGAACATGAGCCCCACATTTCTTCTCGAGAACATATGTCGAGGCAATGGAGGATGTCTCTGCGCAAAGGCGGAGAGGTTTCTCTTTAGCAAGTGTGGGGCAGTTTTACCATAATAGTGCTTCTCCAAGACGAATCTCTTCCAAGACAATGCACCTTCATGATGAAAAATAGTGGATTTGATTTTCCCTATTTTGCAGTTGGCTTCTCGTAGGCGCACATCGAACTCTGTGTGTTCTCCGAAGACTAGGTCCTCGTCAAAACCGCCTATACTGCAGAAAATGTTCCTTCTGAAAAACTTGGGAATCTCTGCAAATACGTTGCCGTATTCGAACAGCTCCTTCTCTAGAACCCTACACTCACCTATGATATCTTGCGCAATAGAGATCTCAGGGATGATGATTGCATCTGCATTCAACATCGTAGACGTGTCAACGCACTCTTCGACGACAGTGGACGTCAACTCCATGTCTGAATCTATGAAAAGAACGAAGGTTGCCGCCTCATCCGATCGATCGACGCCATAGTTCCTAGCTGCACTTCGCTCTGCGTTTAGAAGCAAGACTTGAGCTCCGAGTCTTCCTGCAACTGTGGCTGTTTCATCTCTACTATAGCTGTCGACGACGACAGTTACAATGTTAGGATAAGTCTGCAGTCTGATTGACTTGAGACAGCGTTCTATCGTCTCTTGCGAGTTGCGCGTAGGGATGATTATGGCGACTCTAGGTCCGTCCTGCAAACTCCTGGGACCAGTCTTAGGGCATCCAACAGCCTTTGTTATGGGCAAATCCTGCACAAGAATATGTGGAATGGATATTTTTAAAAGCTTATGCGAGCAAAGGGTCCAATGAGTTCTGTAGGATAAGTCTGCCAGATGCATCACGCGCGAATGGAAGAAAAAGGATTCATCTGATGCGCACTCAGCGCATAACTGGAGGTAAGGTGCGGTCGAAATGTGTAGCCGGGAAAATCAGTGTATGCAGGGCGTGCTTATCAACAATCGTAGTTAAATGACCAGAGGCATATCCTTCATCATAACGTCGAAGGAGTAACTGGAGTCGTTGAAAGGCAAGTGCATTGGAGCATGAAAAAACTATATATGTGCACACAATGAATTAGGGCTTGATAAGAATTGGCTAATTCTTCTCCAGACAGACCTGACCTTTCTGTATTGCTCCCTATGTATAACGAAGCTAAGGGTATCGAGAAGTGCGTGAAGGAAGTAGAAGAGGCCGTGAAGTCGTTTTCTTCTTCTTATGAGATTCTTATAGCAGAGGATGGGAGCAATGATGGCACGGATGTCATAGCAAGATCTCTTGTCGGAAGTAATCCTAGGCTTAAGCATCTACATTCATCCATCCGTCTGGGCAAGGGTGGCGCAATCAGGAGCGCGCTACACGTCGCCAAGGGAGATGTCGTCGTGCTTTTGGATTCGGATTTGGCGACCAAGCTAGAACACCTGCAGCAAATCGTGGACGTGGCTAGGCAGAGTCGCGGGATGGCTATTGGGTCACGTTTCACGGCTGGTGCCAGAGTAAGAAGACCTTTTTCACGGACATTCTTGAGCATCGTGTACAACTTGCTTGTTCGAATGCTCTTTTTCGACGAAATACGCGACCATCAATGTGGGTTCAAGGCCTTGAGCAATGAATTAACTAGAATCCTGATGGATCAAATTGAATCTAACGGTTTTGTCGTAGATACGGAAATGATTATGCGCGCTAAGCAGAATGGTTTTGCGATTACTGAGATAGGGGTGGAGTGGACTGAAGCTAGACCCAAAGGGGAGTCAAGAATCAAATCATTCCATGATGCTTGGACCATAGGGATCGGGTTGCTAAGGCTGCGGTTCAGAATATTGAAAGAGCGATCCCCTCCCGCACGAGCCTAAGGAATTTAGACTTTGGTGCCAGACTGAATCTCTCTTAGGCATGCATTGGTCACGTTAAAGATTGGAGAGAAGTGCCGGTAGTGGAATCTACTTTCGGGTCTTATCCAACCTTGCTATAGCGATTATGCCAGCATTTCTCCACTAGGGCGATTGTCGGTTATAGTTCGCTATCTGGTAATGCCTATGCGGCCTTGAGCGTGACCGACTCTTTATCTAGTTCCCGTTTTCCAGCATTTGCCGAGAAGTGCTTCAAGATGGATAATAGACTGGCTTTTCGTCAAAACTGAAGCTTATAAAAAAAAGAAAAATTTGGGGTTGTCTGACCCTATGGGTCATGTGGTGTCTTTTCGCTTATTGTTCCTAGACGTTCTAAGATCGTTATGTACGGGTTGTGGCTGTCATAGTTGTAGTTTGGTGGCTTGTTAGGTAGCGAGCGACTCGAGTAGTCATTGTAGTCTATCTTCACTATGAGTGCTGTTACTCCTGGATTCTCTTGTTGCAGGTAGTATATTCCATACTCGTGGAACCACTTGCATACGTAGTATGTGTCGTCACCGCTCCATCCGTAGATCAGGAAGCCTATTGTTCCGTTGATGTCCTTGTATGTGGAGATCACTCCTATTCCAGTGTTGGTGTTTCCTGGTGAGAAGTCGCCGTCGCTGTAGTAGTATTGGCCCTTGTAGCCGCTGTACTTCGTGGTGTTCCAGCATGTTGGGGCGAATATTACGTCAATCATGCCGTCACGCACGCGTTGGTTGCCGCTTGTGATACCATATATCATCAGTGCTTGGGAGAACTCGTTCCAGTATTCGCTCATCAGGTTGGCTGGTGGGCCAGCCACGGTGATTATGTTGGATGTTGACACTGCGTAGCGAGTGCACCAGTCGTCTCTGTAAGCCAGTCTGCCTAAGCTATCGTAGATGTCTGTCCATGCAGGGCCGCCTGCGCGCCACGTGGCCGAGCCTAAGTCGGACATGAGGTAGGGCGTTCTTAGACCCCACAAGTTTTGCATGTCTAGGCCGGCGTTTCCGATTTCAACCTGCTTGTTCTTGAATGCTGCAGTTACCATTCCTGCGCCTTCTGAGTCAATAGGTTGGGAGTGGTTGCCGACGACGAACCATTCATAGCGTCCTGGGGTTGTCTCATTGTACAGGTATCCAGCGTGTCCTAGTGTTAGACTTACGGTCACGTTGTAGTTGTATGCTGTAGTGTTTTGCCAGAAGCCTATTGTGTATGAGAATGTTACGTCTGGATGGCACAGTCTCATGTGGACGTCCGTATAGGCTGGGCCAGTTATGTCCCATTCTATGAGCAGTTTGGTCATGTTGAGTTCCAAGGTTCCGCCTGGGGATTGAGTGCTGTTGAATTTGTAGAAGTTTTCGTCGCCCAATTCCAGGTGCGTGGTTTCTTCTTTGAACACCTTGAAGGGTTCGACTTCCCAGTCCATCGTATATGGACCATAGGTCCACGTCTTGTTGGCAGTCATTACTCCGCCTGTAACGTTTCTGAAGCCGAAGTCGAAGTCCCTTATGTCTATGTCATGCAATACTCCAAGCTTGTCAGTGAAGCTTGTACCATATGAGTCTGACAGGGTGAATTTCTTGTCATGGTTTGCTGTTTCGTTGAAATCGGAAGCCGTCAAGTCTGCCGTGTACGTGGTATGGGCATACTCTGTGTCTGTGGAATATAGCACCTTGATGATTGTTCC
This sequence comes from uncultured Candidatus Bathyarchaeia archaeon, assembly GCA_964506875.1. Lineage (GTDB taxonomy): Archaea > Thermoproteota > Bathyarchaeia > Bathyarchaeales > Bathycorpusculaceae > CAZDNV01. Next base: position 5,320 of record CAZDNV010000038.1, on the reverse strand, counting down.
TACTGCCGGACATGAGGCTGCACGAATCGTGATTGTTCCTACTCCTGTATTGGCGTTGACGGAGAGTTCGTAAGGCTCTGATGACGATAGACTGCTGCCTGAAGACCAGACTGATCTGACAGGGTGTTTCATTTCCCCGCCCCATTCAACGCGTTCAGTGTCGTTGCAGTACGAGTCCCATTCGTTGATGTCTATTACTGGCCAGTGCGAAAGGTTGAAGGCCACGTTGGTTGAGAATTGACCGTAAGCTGCGTCGTACTCTGCGATTGTTATCGTGTGGAAGTCTACCCATCTGTCTGTCTTCTTGTGAACTGCTTGAAGCAGGTCCCATGGGTTGAAGACTTCCTCCAGTTGATATCTCACTTCGCGGTCGATGATGTTGTGGGCGCTTGGAGAGGCTGCGTCGTCACCATTCCAGTTGTCAGTCAAGCCGTACACTGTGACTCCTCTGAACTGCCTATCGAATGTTCTTGAGAATGAGCTGTATCCCTCTATGCCATGTACGGCCTCTCGCTTCTTCGTCAAGACGAAGTCCCATTCTCCGATTAGGTAAGGAGATGTGAACGGTTCGCCAGCTTTGTCCGCTGTGTCTTCGCCAATGCCTAGGGATTTCCACCATTTGTCTTGGTAGCCTGCATTCACGTGCCAGTTCGAAAGTGAAGGCCAGAATGCAGCCCAGCCAGCGTAGGTTTCGTCGCCAGAGATTATCTGCGCCACATCGTACGTTCCAACGGGTCCTGGTTCGTCTCCATGAGTTGAAATGCCAAGCCAAGCAGCTGGATACATCGTTGGGTTCAGGTGGTAGTGTTCATTGTATACGGTGGGCTGTCCTTCATTATTGTAGTCAGTGTAGAAGTGTACGTAGCTTTCGAAGTTTGGCACTGGACCAATGTCCCATTCGCCTCTGTTGCTGAATTGCACTATGGCTCCGTTGACGGTTGCATTGACTATGATTCCGCCAGTCGAGTTTATCGGCACCTTCATCTCACCGAACACGAATTTCGTTGTGATCTCCTTGATGTCTTTTAGCACTATCACTTCTTTCTTGTCCTTATTGAAGATGAATGTGAACACAACGTCCACTAGTGGTTCATCTTCGGTCCATGCAGGATCCCAGTCGTATATGTGTGTCACTGTACGTGCGATGAACATTCTTGGTCCATTATAGAGAATCCTGATCGGGTCTGTTATGGCAGTGCCATTTGTCTTTCTTCCACCATTAAAGGGTCCTGTGCCAGCGCCTATGAGTTTGCCTACGTCTCGCGGATCTTCCTCACCTTCGGTCAAGCAATTGGCGTAGCCGTATGAACGGCTGATTCTTATCCAGTCTTTTCCATAGTCTGTCAAGTCTGAATGTTGTGCCACTGCCCAGACGTTTCTTCTCTCTGCAGTTGCTTGGTAAGTTATGTTTATGAGCCAACCGCTCATCCACTTCTTCTTAGTGATCTGGTCTGGTATTGTTGGGCCTGCTGGTGGTGCAAATGCATCTCTATCGCGATACTCGAGGCCTATGTTGTTGATGCTGTCAATCATCTCACCAAACTGTGAGAAACCGATTTTCAGGCTTTTGTCAGTCTGGAATGGATATAGATCGTAATAGTCTGAGTCAAGTACGCCAGGTACGTTCATATACCAATCGGTAGGGTCTGTTGCATTCACTGTTTTCGTAAGAAATATTGGTGTAAAGATTGCTGTCACGATCATAGTAACTGTCAATACTGCTAGTAATCTGCTTTTTCTTTCCATTTTCATTCCTCATTTTATGTTGGTCTTTCTATAGTTTGCAAGGCTCAGATTTAAAAGGTTTTCCATTGTAGGAGAAGAAAACAGAAGAAGCGTGGAAGCCGAAAATCTCCACTTTTTAGGTCTTAAACGGCCAAAGCTTAAAAGCTTTTCGCCCGGAAGCCGAGAACTGCACGAAAACGCTAAGTTCAGTTAGCCAAAGCTGGCTTCACCTCTTCTCCTTCACTGGGGAAAGGCGCGCGCAAGTAGGCTGACTTGGGGACCGATAACCCGTCTTCTGTAGGTGCCGAGATTCACACGCGTTAGCCCACAGAACCTTGGAGAGATCGATTTGCCCAAATAAATGAGAACGGGAGGATGCATCCTCGCCAAAATGGCAAACACCTTTTTTAGCTCAGAATCAGATGTTCAACCCTGATGCATATGCTTGTGCAGACCTTCATGGTCAATGCTTTAATGACTAACTGTTACGTAGTGGGTTGTCCGATAACCAAAGAAGCTGTCATCATAGATCCTGGATTTGAAAGCCAACAAGAGGCAAAGTGGATGTTTGATTTCATAGGTAGAAACGCTTTGAATGTGAAGGCTATCGTCAACACTCATGGACATCCAGATCATACATGCGGTAACTCTCTGGTAAAAGAAGAATTCAACGTGCCTATTCTGATTCACAAGTGTGACGCGTACATGCTTGGAGAGACGGGAAAGAGAACCGCTCACTCCCTCGGTTTTAGCGGCATTTCGCCTCCAGCGGATATGCAGCTTGAAGATGGCGGCATAGTTGGCTTTGGAAGAGTGACCCTCAGAATCCTTCATACTCCTGGTCACAGTCTGGGCAGCATTTCCCTCGTGGGAGCGAAGGATGTCTTCACTGGTGACACGCTTTTTGCTGGCTCTGTCGGAAGAACTGATTTTCCAGAAAGCTCAGAACCTGACATGCAATTGTCGCTAAGGAAACTGGCAACTCTAGCGGACAGTCTTGTCGTTCATCCTGGACACGGGCCAACAACAACTATTGGAGAAGAAAAAAGCAGCAATCCATTCATGTAGCAATCACGCTTACAGCGTGCCCTTGAAAAGATCCTCCTCTCTTGAAATCAGCAGCTCTTCTGTGCTTGTTTTTTGGTGAAACTCAACTATAGCGTTTAGACCTCTCAAGAGGGCAACTGGCCTTGCCTCGGTAGCCTGTCCCATAAGTAGTTCCGCTGCCGCTGCGAGTTCATCGGCTATTGCGACATTCTTTACTCTTAAGACCTGGCCGAAGAGATCTTTCTTCTTTCGGTAGTCTTTGAATGGTTTGATGCCAGCTATACCTATCGCGAAGTTGACTTGCCCTCGCCTGAACGGGCGGCTGTAAGTGTCACTGACTATGACAGCCACGCTTTTGCCAGTTAGCTTTCTAATGCCCAAGCGACACTTCTCTGCTGATTCATCTGGCCTTTCGGGCAACAATGCGAAGCTGTCTCTTCCTTCAACATTCGACTTATCTATGCCCGCGTTGATGCATACCAGCCCGCGCTTGTCCTTGACTACAAGTATCTCACGTGTGGCCTTCACTACTTTCTCCGTTTCTCTCAGGACCAGCTCAACGAGTCTGGGATCCTTACCTGTCACTTTTGACATATCTAGAGCTTGCTTCGAAGGCTCAATTTCGCAGAGATTGACTATCCTGCCTTCGGCCTTTGACAGTATCTTTTGAGCAATGATTAATATGTCGCCATCTTCAAGTTCCAAACCGTTCGCTCTACTGGATTCGACGATCATTTTAGCTATGTCGTCGCCTAGTTTTACTAAAGGAAAATCCTCCAAAGCAAACACGGAAAAGCTCTTCAATTGCCTTCTTCTCCGTTTGGGCCCTTTGTTGGTAGGTTTTCGTGAACCATGCTTATTTCTCTATTGTTTGTGCCGAATAGAACACGTTTGGAAACTGATTTTCAGAATTGATCCCGAATTCATAATGTTTAAGCCGCCTCGGATAGAGGGTATTGTCAATCCGAACTACAGGTGAGGTCATGAGAGTAAAGTTACTGCCTATCATTCTTCTAGCCGCTATCATCCTGGAAACAGCTGCCTGTGGGTTTAGACCTCTCGTGTCAGTCTCAGGGACAACCCATTTGGAGGGCGAAATAGTTGAAGACACGGTCTGGACATTGACAGACAGCCCATTCGTAGTGGTCAAGGACGTGATCGTCAAACCGACAGCCAACTTGACTGTCGAACCCGGCGTCGAAGTGAAGTTTGGCGGCAACTTCACGCTCACCATTGAGGGAACGCTCCACGCTGAAGGAACAGAGAAGAATCCGATAACGATAACGTCAAACAAACTTCAACCGGAGCCCGGTGATTGGAATGCAATCAGATTCGTTGGATACAACCACTCCAGCCTGAGCCATTGCCTAATAGAGTATGCAAGAGACGGCTTGGAAATAGAAAATGGCAATGTGGCGATAAGCGACTGCGAGATAAGTAACAATCTTCAAAACGGAATCTACGCGAATCAGAACAATGATGCGACGATCATCAGAAGCCGAGTGTTCAACAATGGAAATGGCATCTTCATCGACGGCACTTCTTCAGGCTTAAACATAACTGAAAACAGGATCTACCAAAATAGCGAGAAGGGAATATGGCTTAACGCCAATGGAACCACACAAATCTATGAGACATTGATTCTTAACAACAGTGTTGCCAGCAATCCTGTCGGGATCAGCGTATGTGGCAATGCACAAGTGAACATCACTAGAAACTCGATCGCCTACAACGACCTAGGCTTTTCATATGAAAATGCCAGAGATGTCGTGCTGACCCGTTACAATGATATCTATGGGAACAACGACAGCGCAAAGGCAGTTTTCAGCGATCCAATTGATGCAGAATACAATTTCTGGGGAGACAAGACCGGACCATGGCACATATCGCTTAATCCACTAGGAAATGGCGACAAAATCTCAAGCAATGGAATTGATCTAGATTTCATACCTTTCCTGACCGCAAGCAACAACGAAGTCAACGAGCCGCCCATACCATATCTATTGACGGACAAGACAACTGTATCCCAAAACGATGAAGTAACCTTCATAGGGACACTCTCAAAAGATGACAAGCAAGTCTACCGATACTATTTCGATTTCGGGGATAATCACAGCAGCGACTGGACAACACTATCGATCTTCAAGCACAAATATGATTCCACTTCGAGCTTGCAGTATAAGGCAGAATTGATCGTCATGGACGATTTCGGAGTGACAAGCAACCGTTCAGACTCTGTCACAATAAGCGTTCGAAACCTGAGTCCGCTTAGAGCGAATATAGTGGTCATCCCTGATTCAGCAGAATGTGGGGAACCCGTATCTATCACAGTGCAAGTCACGGATGAATATGGTGATCCTGCTCGCGCAAGCGTCGTATTGGTTCCGATAACAGATGATCCACAGCCAATACCAGGTATAACTAGCCCATCGGGCCTTTTCACCTTCACTTACACTGCGCCAAACCTGGCTCAGTCAACCAACATTCTGATCATAGTTAGGGCCTATGATGACACACATACAGACGGCTCAGACTGCAAATACCTGCA
>CAZDNV010000037.1:0-16333 GCA_964506875.1 uncultured Candidatus Bathyarchaeia archaeon | reverse complement strand
GCGTCGATTATGTAAGGCTCGTTGCCTATTCCGTCGTCATCCGTGTCCTTTCCGTCATAATCGTCCCAGTAATTGCCATAGTTGCCGCGACTCCATGTTGTGTTCTCACAGGATCCTGAGTGGACATGCTGGCCGTTTGCTATAAAATTGTTGAAAAACAATAGGCTGTTTCTGCAGTTGGTCAATCTCAGGCCCCACCACTCATGGCCCTTGATTGTGTTTCCTTCGACGATTGTGTCGTTGGAGTATCGGAGCGACACGCCAGCCCAATCATTCTCTACGATGTCATTATAGCATATCACGTTGCGATTTGAGTACACGACCCCGATGCCGCCTTCATTAACGACCCCAACCCCAGAAACCTCGTTCCAACCAACGACATTATCATCAGAATAATACAAGAATACAGGCTGACTGAACCTTAAGTCGGCGAAAAACGTGTTGTTAATGATGCTGCTTTCTCTAGTTCCGTCAAAGAACACATGATTCCAGTAGATGCCCTTTGACAGGTTTTCACGAATCGTTACGTTCCTGCAGTTGATAGCATGAATTCCTAGACCATAGTAGTACCATGAAGAGTTAGCTATGAAGTTCTCTCTTATTTCGCAGTCGCTCACGCTGGTCATAACCACTGCTCTATCACAGTTGCATAACGTGAATCCAGAGAGTGTAACATTGTCCGCTAAGATATCCACAAGCGCATCTGTGCCAGTTCCGTTCAGAAATGTGTTCGACCAGTCTTCGCCCATCAGCTTAATCGATTTGTTGATGACCAATTCCTCGTTGTAGATTCCAGCCGAAACGTGGATTGTGTCTCCGGGAGCAGCCGCGTCTATGGCCTCCTGAATGCTGTGGTATGCCTGTGGAACCTGTATGGTGGTCAACGTCTGAGGGCTATATCCCCATTCTACGGTTCGTATCAAACATGCGACTAGAAGCACGATAGAGACTGCCTCTCTAATTCGCATTGTAGTTTCCCTGTTAGGCATTTCAGATGACTCCGGTATGATTTATTGCTTACCCTGCAATATGCTTAAATTTCTGAAAGCGGATTTTGGGGCAGGGAGAATAATGCCCTGCACACTTGGCCAGGCTTTGACTTGCTTCTTGCTTTTCTCACTCGCATTGCTCTCTTTCGCCGGCGCCAGAACAAGTATGGCTATGCACGAATATTCTCTGATTCATGTTCCGCAAGACTACTCAACAATTCAGAAGGCGATAGACGCAGCCACGACAGGCGACATTATCTATGTCTCTCCTGGGATCTATCCTGAATCTTTGACTGTGTACAAGGCGGGCCTTTGGGTTGTTGGTGAGAATAGGGCGTCAACGGTAATAGATCTTCATGATGCAGATGGCATTCGCATCACCGCTGGCAACACGTGCATTACAGGATTCACTATTCGCGGTTCAATGCATCCATATTCCATGTATCTTGAATCTAGTGGAAACACAGTATTAGATAATGTGATCGAGTCAAACGTCGGCGGGATCTATTGTGGCATCGAGGAAGATGGTACGAGTGTTTTCAACAACGTGATCGTGAGGAACGAGTTTCGTAATAATTCCCAAATAAGCGTCCGGCTTGGCTACGCTTGTCAGAGTGTGATTTCAGACAACGACTTTTCAGGCAACTACTGGGGCATAGCGCTGTTTGACGGGTCGTCTGACAACGTCATAAGTAATAACCGCCTGTATGGCACGAGAAGTGTCTGCATAACTATGAGGTATTGTCCGAGAAACGTTGTTAGCAACAACTATGTGGACTCGGGCACCACTGGCATCTATATCGATGTGGATTCAAATGACACGATAGTGTCTGGAAATGTCCTGACTAATGTTAGGGGCCTTTGGGGTGTAATTTACGTTTTTCGGTCCGGAAATATCACAGTGAAAGACAATCGGTTGTTCAATAACTCAGCAGGAATATATCTTGACCGTTCAGGTCGCGTGTTTGTTAGCAATAATACGATGGATGGAAATGACGAAGGCTTGGGCGTGAATGGTGAGCATCTTAGCGAATTCATGCATTTCATAGACAGCTCAAACAAGATTGATGGCAAACCTGTCTATTATGCAGTTAACGGCGACAACTTAAGCATAGATTCCAATCTGTTTCCAGAATTGGGGTTCTTGGGTATCGTGAACTCTAGTTCCGTGGCTGTGCGGGATATACGCGTGTCTGGCAATCGGCACGGCATACTTTTGGCATACACGAAGAACTCAAAGATTGAAAACGTTACTGCAATTGATAACAACAGAGGGATGGACTTCTATCAATCCTCAAACAACTTGATCACAGGAAGCTCCTTGCTTAACAATAAGTATGGAGTATTGCTGCAAGGTGAGTCCAGAGATACGTTCTACAAGAATAATTTCATCAACAACTCCAATAATGCCTATTGCGAGATGAATGGGTCGACTTGGGACAACGGCGCCGAAGGCAATTACTGGTATAACTACAATGGAAAAGATGAGGATCTAAACGGTATTGGCGACGCAGCTCATGTAATCAACGCTGGAAACCAAGACAACTTCCCCTTGATGAACCAGTCCAGCCCAATCAAAGACTTCTATTGCGGAACATGGGACCAAGTCTCCTACTACGCGAATGTTCGTAGCAATTCAACAGTTGCTTCCTTCAGTTTTGAGCCAGACTTGAAAAGGCTTAGTTTCAATGTGACCGGTCCAAGCGGGTCCGCAGGCTTCTGCAGGGTCACGTTTCCAAGCGCTCTTCTAGGAGGGAATTTCACGATTCGAGTTGGCGCAACCACCGTAACGCCTTCTGTGACTTCAAACGGAACACACACAATCCTATTCTTCATTTACTCTCACAGCACTCAGAATGTAAAGGTAAACGCTACGACCGCCATTCCCGAGTTCAATTCCATTACGCCATATTATCTGGCTTTCCTATTGTTCTTGCCTTTCAGTCTTCTAATGCTACTTGTAAAAGAAGCCAAGAAGCCCTCAAGGTGATCTAGGCTTGTTTCCAGCTTTTTCCAAATGTCTCTTCCGCGGCGGAAACTTTTTGCTTCTCCTTCTTGCGATCACAATGGCTACCAGCAAACCGACAAACGAGATTCCCACGAGTGCACCAAAAAGATAGAAGACCATATTCGGGTCGACAAACGATTCTACATTTTCAGTAACGACTATTTGCTGCCATGCGATGCCATCTCGCGAATTGTTGTCCGAGACTGTTAGCGCCACCGTGTAGTTGCCTGGAAGTGCATAAGCATGCGTCGTTGTGTTTCCTAGGTCTGTCGCGTTGTCTCCGAAATCCCAGGAGTAGTCTGTGATGTAGCCATACAGGTCATAACTGGCTGAAGCGTCGAAAACTATCGTCTCGTTTACATAGAAATCCGACGGCGGATCCATAGTGAAGTTCGCTACTGGAGGAGGTACGAGCCTGATGTATCCGACCTCTGCTATTATGGAGTAGTTCCGAGTCTCCGCGGTCACGGAAAACCATTGGGCCTTCTGGAAAAGGCTTCTGTTTGAAATGTCCAAGCGAGGAAAGTTGATCTCAAAATATGTGCTTGAGCCCCCGGTCAACGTAACCCCCAACCCAGAGTCAGACGAATCGACTACTTCCACAACCGTCTTGTTGACATCATAGAACGTTGAATAAACCGCAGGATATCTTGAATCATCTCCAGCGTTATAAAGCACTCCATAAACAGACTTCTCTGAATTCTTGACCCCAATAAGGTCGAGCATTGAAGGCTTCAGTGAAACTTGGTCAGCGGCCAATACAGAAACGGTGCACCTACTCACTTTGGTTTGGTCTTGGCCAGCAAGATACATGACAAAGGGCGATTTCCTCCCTGGACGCAGAGTAGCCAAGCTGAGTACCGTTTGATTCTTGCTGATTACCAGGTTGTTCGCGTCATAAGACGTTACATCCAGCGTTACGTTGCCTAGGACTTTGCTTCCGTTATTCACAACCTCACCTGCAACGCGATACATACCTTCGGGAGTGGGAAAGCCTGAATAGCTCAGTAGTTGAACGTCTGTTCCTGATGTCTCTTCTGCTATTGAGATGCGAGAGAGAAATGTGACTTGGCATATTGCAAGAATCATCGCTAAGATTCCAAGGATAAGGTGAGAAGTGGCTTTTTTTCTTGGATGCACTATGTCACCATTGCAATCTTCGCTGCTGCCCCTTTTTAATGTTTTGAACCCTCGCGGTGCATGCCCGAAAAGACGGTGAGACGAGTTTCAATCCTGCTAGACCATTTTGAACTTTATAAGTCTTTCATACAAGCCTTTTTCCCGCAAGTAGTTGATTATGTAGCTTTGAACTTGCGTCTCATCAACGTCCCTTCCCACTAGGACGCAACTCAGCTCGTAGGTTGGTCTGCTTCTAAAATGAGGCTGGATTTCATCAGATGGAATATTGAATCTTCTTTTAACCTTTACAGTGTATCGTTCCAAGCCTTGGTCAGGGCATTTCAGCTCAATATTGAGGCCTCTCATCTAGATCTCCTCATGCCCCACTATCAAGATAGCAAACCTTAACTTAAAAGTCTGTTGCTATCGTGCATTCTAGGAGTCCAAGCACAAGCTCGACAAGCTTAAATGTCCAAGTTTCTTCTTAAGCATTGAGGAAGGGGAAGAGAAATGCGAGAATACTTGATTAAGAGGATAATTACGAGCATAGCGATTCTGCTTATCGTGATCACTCTGAATTTCGTTATGTTCAGAGTTGTACACCCTATAAAAGATCCTACTAAGCTCATGATTGATCCCAACATTCAGAAGGCTGGATACAAGGCGGCAATGGAGCGACTCTGGGGATTGAACGAACCTCTCTTTCCGAATCAGTATCTTACGTACATGTGGAATCTCTTGACATGGCAATACGGCTATGATTTCAGCTTTCCGCCACGGAGCATTGCCGTAGAGATGAGCTGGCGTCTTCAGAACACTCTGTTCATTCTAGGTGCAGCATTGATTGGTGGCATTGCTATAGGATTACCTCTGGGAGTTCTGGCTGGGTCAAGAAGAGGTAAGAAGAGTGACGTTGCAGTGATGGGCGTCGGGCTTCTAACGTGGGGATTTCCAACGTTCTTCATACAACTCCTTTTCCTGCTATTCTTCTCCTACTACTCCATGGTCATGTTTGGAATACAGATTCTTCCCACGAGTGGCGTTGTAAGCCTTCCGCCTCCCACGGATCCTTGGGGCTTGTTTGTGGACAAAGCTTGGCATGCTATAGGCCCAATAACAACACTGGTGATATCTGGTTTCGGTGGATGGGCGCTTTACACGAGGAACCTTATGCTGGATGCATTGACTGAGGACTATATAGTGACGGCCAGAGCAAAAGGAGTTTCTGGCAGAGACGTGCTTTACAAACACGCGTTCAGAAGTATACTTCCACCGATTGCAACTATGATCGCCATGTCCGTCCCTGGCATAGTGACCGGCGCAGTGATAACTGAAAGCATATTTGGTTGGCCCGGAATCGGATCATGGTATATTGGCGCCTTAAACAGCGGAAACCACCCGGTGAACCAGGCAGTCTTGTACAATTTTGCCGTATTGATGATTCTAGCGAATTTGATATCAGATATACTATACGGGTTTTTGGATCCAAGAATTCGCGTGGGTATGAGGAGGTAAACCCAGCGTGCCATTGATGAGCAAAGAAAGGCGAGAAGTTTACTCAAGAAAAGTGGGCAGCTTCTGGAAGGACTTCAGCCACAATAGAATTGGATTCGTAGGCCTCGTGATAATACTCTTCTACCTTGTCGTCGCTGTTTTTGCGCCTTGGCTTTCGCCATATCCGCCTATAAATTCGCCGAGAGTTTCGATCGGATTTGCATTTCCTTCTTGGATGACCATGTTTCCAGAATACAGCAATCTGCCGCCAACAATAACGTTGCCGCTGAACTGGACTCCTTCCCAACCGTACGCCGACATTGACATCCTGTACGGCGATCGCTGGAACCTTAGCTACCGCTATGTCAATGGCACGATAGGCGATTTTAGCACCTACCTGTTCACTTCTGAGTTCAATTACACCTATTCGCAACCACAGGAGTTTGAATTTGTAGTACACTGGGACGCGGACTTTAGTGACGTGGCCTACCGAATGGAGTTCAACATAACCAACCCCAGCGGCGAAACATATCCTCTGCTCGGAACGGATTATATTCTTGCCACAGATAGAGTCGGAGTTCTAGACAGCGCATGGAACCTTACGTATGGCAACTGGCAAACCACTTCAGGCGAGGTCGGAATCTCAAGAAGGATGCTCTATGAGCAATACTACGCCCAATTCTACAAATACTATTTCGATCAGAGAATGAATGCCACTGGTGGCTATGAGAAGCTATACAACAATACGATCTACAATCAACTAGGTATTCAGGCTCTTCTTTGGAATCAAACACTCGCGAAGAGAAACAACGTGAACTATACTGACGCTTTATGGTCGGGATTCGACACCTATTTTAACCAGTACTGGTTCGGAAACGAAACATGGTCTGGGTGGAATCAGACGGTTGCTAACACTCCCAATGTGCTTGGAAAGAAGAATGTCCTTAAAACCCACTATGAAAATCAACTACTATACTCCTGGAATGAAACCTATGGAACCGTAAAGAACATGACCCTTGGGGACCCGCGCTTCAATCAGACTTGGTGGGAACCCTACTATAATGGAAACGCGACGTGGACAGGGTTCTGGAACACATTTGGAGATGCAATGTGGGATAAGGCCAAAGTTGACTATTTGGCTCTTGCAGACAACTATGCGGATCCAAAGGCAAAAGCAGATGCAGACCAAGCAGCTAGAAGCATAATTCCAACTGATTTGATCTTTTCAAGCAAAGGGGAATACGTCCTAACAATGTACCTGATAGTCAAACCGACTTCACAAAATGCGCATCTTAACATTTCGTACGAGTCACAAGACAGGTTTAGGATTTGGGGAAGCGTACATGGGGTACTGGGTGGTGACGCTTTTGGCCACGACGTACTCACTCAACTTCTTCATGGTGCGAGGATCTCACTTATCGTGGGCTTTCTTGCGGCGGTGCTTGCCACATCTTTGGAAATAATATTTGGGGTCGCTTCAGGCTATCTAGGAGGTTTTGTTGACGAGTTAACGATGCGAGTGGTCGATGTTATGCTGTGCCTTCCAACATTGCCGCTGCTACTTGCGCTGGCCTCATACTTCAGGCCGAACGTCTACTTTATCGTTCTGATCATAGCAGTATTCGGATGGCAAGGAGGAGCAAGGGTGATACGATCTCGAGTTCTGACCGTACGAGAGATGCCATTCGTTGAGAGTGCAAAGGCTTCAGGAGCATCAGATTCATACCTGATTTTTAAGCATCTAATACCGAATATTTTCCCAATAGCTATAGCTTCCATGATACTTGCAGTTCCAGCGGCGATTCTCACAGAGGCTGCGATTAGTTTCTTGGGGTTTGGTGATCCCTTAGCCCCAACGTGGGGCAAGATGCTACATGAGGCTCAGGTATCAGGGGCTTTCGGGCGTCTCGCTTGGTTTTATGTGTTGCCCCCTGGCATAGCAATAACTGTTCTTTGTGTTGCCTTCGTGTTCTTAGGCCATGCGCTTGATGAAATAGTGAACCCGCGACTCAGGAGGCGGAGATAGAAGTGTCGGAAATACTAAAAGTCGAAGACTTGAGGACATACTTTGGGATCCTCCGTGGGGAAGTCAAAGCCGTAGATGGCATTGACTTTAAGTTACTGAAGGGACAAGCTTACGGCATTGCTGGCGAAAGCGGTTGTGGAAAGACGACAACCGCCCTTTCAATCCTCAGACTGCTTCCATCAAATGCAAGAATAGTATCTGGCAAGATCCTTTTTGAAGGGAAGGATCTAGTGAAAATGGACAACGAAGAGTATAGGAAGAACTACAGGTGGAAGAAGATATCTGTTATTTTCCAAGGAGCCATGAACGCGCTCAACCCGATAATGACCGTTGGCAGTCAAATATCAGAAGCAATAGTGTTACATGAAGGTGTGACCAAAGCTGAAGCTCTGAATCGCGCCAAGAAGCTTCTTGATCTAGTCGGCGTAGGAGCTGAACGAGTCACGAGATACCCTCACGAATTGAGCGGAGGCATGAAGCAAAGATCCGTTATTGCCATGGCCTTGGCGTGCAACCCTGACCTGATAATTGCGGACGAGCCAACAACAGCTTTGGACGTCATCACTGAGGCACAAGTCTTGAACGTAGTGAAGGAACTACAGAGGAAGCTTCAGATTTCAATGATCGTGATTTCACATGACTTGTCAATGATCGCAGAAGTATGCAATACTATTGCCATAATGTACGCCGGGAAGATAGTGGAACAAGGCGACGTTGCTGCAGTCTACAAGGAAACACTGCATCCGTATACTCAAAGATTGATTGGAGCCTTCCCAAGTATAGTTGGAGAAAAAACTGAGCTATCCACAATCGCTGGTTTCCCGCCTGATTTGTTAAACCCACCTAGCGGATGCAGATTCCATCCGAGATGTCCATACGCTATGGACGTATGCAAGAAGAAGGATCCTGATACAATCACGATGAAAGGCAAAGAGCATTATGTTGCATGTCACTTGGTTGGATGAAAATGATGGGACAGCCCGTAATAACTGTAAATAACCTCAAGAAGTACTATCCGCTAAAGATGGGTTTTGTTCAGTCTATCGTTTCTAGAGAACCTGCAAGAGTTCGGGCAATTGACGGTATAAGCTTCAACGTTGGCGAAAAGGAAGTATTCGGTCTGGTTGGCGAGAGTGGATGTGGAAAGACCACTACTGGCAGATGTGTACTTCGACTAGTCGAGCCGACTCTTGGGGAAGTAGTCTTCAAAGGCCTTGACTTGATGAAGTTGACAGAGGAAGAAATGCGATATATGCGGAAGAAGCTGCAAATAATATTCCAAGATCCATATGAGTCGCTCAATCCGAGGATGAGCATCTATGACATATTGGCGGAGCCTCTTCAGCTTCAAAACGCTACGGAAAGCCAGAAAGAGACGACAGAGGTTCTTTGCAGGACGTTGGAAGACATGGATCTTGTCCCGCCAGAGGAGTTCCTCTATAGATTTCCACATGAGTTGAGCGGGGGTCAAAGACAAAGAGTAGCAACAGCAAGAGCCTTCGTGCTTCGACCTGAATTCATCGTTGCCGATGAACCTCTTTCCATGCTTGATGCTTCAATTAGGACAGAAGCAATGAAGCTGATGCTGCAGATGGTGGAAAAGACGAACTGCAGTTTCCTCTACATCACTCATGACATGGCGTTGACGAGATACATGTGCAACCGAATAGCTGTGATGTATTTGGGGAAGATCGTTGAGACAGGCGTGACAGAAGATGTGGTGCGCAAGCCATTGCACCCCTACACAGAAGCACTTATTCTTGCTGTCCCGGTTCCAGACCCCACTTCAAGAAGAACGAAAGTTGTCGTCAAGGGAGAAGTACCGAGCGCCGTCAATCCGCCTAAAGGGTGCAGATTCCACCCAAGATGTCCGTATGCCAAGGACAAATGCAAACAGGAAGAGCCTGAATTGACTGAAATCGGAAAGAGGCATTACGCAGCCTGTTTCTATCCGATCTCTTCTTAGTGCCCTTCCCTTCTAGTGCTCAGTTGCCAGGTAGAGAAAGACTTCCGATATGCTGAACCCTACGACAAAGCTACTGAAGCAGACAAACCACCAAACAGGATCAACAAGAACTGCTGTCACCACAGGAAGCAAAAGGACGACCACCAACACGGCAACTGTCCCTATAAGCCGCCAATTCAAGAAGGATCTTGGGCGATCTTCATCGCCTTCAGGATTATTCTGCTCCGATTCTGATTCTTCCATCCTTCTAAGCAAGTAAAGCTTGAGTTCCAAAGACAATACCGTGATCGCCGTGACCAGGATAATGTAGGAAGCCACTATCAAAGCAGTTGAGAAACCACCCAAAAGCCACAGTGAAAGCGCCAGAGCAAGAAAACCTGTAACTGCATTGAAGTAGACCCTGAGCTTGCTGAAGGGATACCTCTCTTTTCTCTTTTTCTTTAGTATCAATCTTGTCATTTTCATGACCTCATTGATGTTATGATTTCAAACGGAGATCATCTTTGGGTAGCTATGGATTTGCAGTGTAGGTTTTCGGGAAGGGGAGGAGCGAGATAGGTATATCCGGGTTGACCGCGGTTTTGGCTAGCATTCGAATAGTCAGTGTTAGATTCTGGAAGCTTATAGAGTCTGATGAGCCAACTGGCACGTTGAAACTCATCCTGACTGTTGAATTGCTCAAAGGAGGTACGGTCGTGTCTGCAAATACGTCTTCTAACGACCACGCGAGAGGATAAACGCGTAACTCTTTGAGGGCAATGTGCAAGGTTAAGGCAGACCCTGCAAATGAATTGTGAATAGTCATCGTCACGCTCATGGATGTGGACGTGGAATTTTGAACCAAAAGCTCTACGTTGTCTATTGTCGTGTTTTGGTCAAGACTGCTTAGAAGTGCTCCAACTCCAGTCCACATGTACGCTGTGTAGCATAGCAATGCAGCCAGCCCAACTGTTATTGCCAGAAAAACGGCAAGTAGAGCTTTCTGATTCCTTGTTTTCATGATTGTACTCCCTTGCATAGATGATCATCAGACATATAAGTAAGTTTGTCGGTTAGGCTTTTTGGAGGAGAGTTGAAAAACGGACAAACTCAAGCTTCTGTTTCTCACTGCATTGACTATTGACTTTGCTTCGATGTTGACTTCGCTATCGATTTGGAGCAACAACTTTGTGATTTACCTGCTGTCCGTTGCGGTAGGTTTATCTTTTGGCCTCGTAGCACAGAGGCTTGAAGAGCTTATTTTGCTTTTTTTCCTGTCCTACATTGCTGGCGCCTTTGCCTCAATGATGGCCGTTATGGCTCCTGCCTTGCTTAGTGGTGGCGCACGAGTGCAGATCGAAATCGGATTCTTGGGAAGCGCAGGCATCGTGATTTTTAACTCATTCATTATCGTGCCCCTATTCGCAATGTTCGCTCTGATTGGATTGTTCATGTCTGATAGGTATGTCAAGGGGCCTAGAACGCCTACGTTTACTGCAAAATAGTTTTTTCTTATGAAGAAGACAACTGTAACAATTTTCCATAAACCTTTTAAAGTGGGTTCAACGTTAATATTCTACGAAGAGAAAGGGAGAGAGGAAAAATGTCTAAAAAATTGCTTAAAATAGTAGCACTTTTGCTTCCAATCGCCTTGCTAATGTCTGCTATGTCATCACCCGCAATTGCACTCATCCAGAAAGTAGGTCAGCCACGTCTAGATGAAGCCTTCATGAAAGTAATCCAAGATCCAGATGCCGCAACCACAGCCTTCCAACTATGCGAAGTCGAATTCTACCCTGACATGATCAGAAAACAAAACGTCTACAAACTGCTGGCCGAAAACCAGACTCTTCTGGCTTCGCCAGCGTTCCACTACTGCTATATCGCAATGAACACCAGAAGCTACGTTCCAGACGATGCAGGCCAGCCCGACGCAGGGCGCCCGCTTGCACCGCTGAACTGGACCGACTTCAGAATGGCTTTGCTCTGGGCCGGATTAAGTCACGCTGAGAAGGAAGCCGCCATACTTGAAATCTATGGTGGACCTCTGGTTACAGCAGTTGACTCATTCGTTCCACCAGCCTACGGAGTCTGGCACTATGAACCACCAACACCCCCAGGCTGCCAATACGCCGAAGCAAAGGCTATGCTGGAGGCCTCAGGCTTCACGATAGCTGGAAGCTTACTTATACAGCCAAACGGTGTTCCAGTCAGAGACATAATTGAGGTTATAGGTCCTGCTGGTACGCCCACATCGAACGCCTTTACCCAGAAATGGGTTGACAAATGGAATGACTTCGTCGACAACTTCTTGATGGTGACGAACTGCAACTTCTGGCACAATCCAATTGACTTTAACCAAGAGATTGTACGCGCCTACACCTACCGCAACTTCGACATGTTCTTCTTGTGCTATGGTCTAGGCAGGTTCACAGACTACCTGTACAGCCTATTCCACAGCAGCCAAGACTTTCCAGATGGCGACAACTGCTATGGCATACACGACGCTGAACTTGACGCTCTACTGGAGACAGTCATGTTCGGAACCGTGTACGAAGAAAAGCTGCAAGCCAGCTTGGACGTTCAGCAAATGCTGCTCGAGGAGCTTGTCCCAGGCGTAACAATCTACTCAAGAACATACTTCACTGCCTTCAAAGACTACAGACCCTACACTGGCCCTGAGTCACCATACCTTGTCAACGCAGTTAACCAGAAAGGCTACGGCGCTGACAACGGCTGGACATGGGGACTTCTGCACTGGCACAACCAACCCACAGGTGGAAGCGTCAAATATGTCCTAGGCTACGCGTTAGCCTCGCTTCACCCAGGATGGGCAACATCCGCCTATGAATGGGACGTGCTGAACAGAATAGAAGACGGCCTCATGGCACTAAGCCCCGAGTTGGGAGACATGCCATGGATGTGCAGCTACTGGAAAGTCGAACCATTCATATGGGAACCACTGAACGTAGACGGCATCAAAATCAGATTCCAGCTTAGAGAAGGACTCAAATGGCAAGATGGCATGCCGATCACGGTCGAAGACATAAAGTTCGCAATGCAACATATCTTCAACTATCCAAGGCTCAACACAATATGGCAATACATGTTGTGGAGCCAGATCGTTGACCCATGCACCATCGACATATACCTGAACACAACCTCACAGTACATGGTCTACAACGTAGCAGGCGTAGCACTCGAGTTCCCGAAGCACATCTATGACAGAGCAGACTCTGTAAACGCTTCACTCTGGGAAATCGACTATGAGGATTGGACAGGTGTCCCACCACCAGCAGCCTACCCATTCATGAAGGCACTCATCGGCTGCGGTCCATACGTATTCGACTACTGGAGCCCATCAACTAACATTGCGCACATAGTCAAATACCAAGAATACTTTGTCGACACACCGATCAAACAGTACTTCATACACCTACAAAGAGTTGATCCAGGCGAAGTAGAATACTCCGTCGTGGTCGTCAACACCGGAAGCAAAGATGCCTCAACTGAAGAGCTCGTCACTGCACACGTAGACGCCATCGAAATAACACTCGACGGTGAGATCTTCCAAATCATTCCAGGATTCGACATTGACCCATTCGAGGTCAAAGTCTTTGGACCCTACACCGTTGAAGTGGAAATAGGCAACCACTACCTTGACTGCCACACATATGTTGACGGCGTACTGGTAGACACCTACGAGTCACCATTGTGGATGACGCTCAAGGAAGACGTTAACATGAACATAAACGTCGGTGTGGATGACATATTCGCGGCAGCCGCCGCGTTCGGCTCTCAACCCCCGCCATTCGCAGGCTGGGAGAGATGGGACGAACGTTGCGACATGTTTGGCGACTACTACGTAGGCATAGACGACATATTTGACATCGCAGTCAACTTCGGCTGGGGCTTGTAAGCATCCCAAAAATCCCTATTTTTTCTTTTTTCAATGCACTAGCGTAAAGCACGATCACCTTATTTTGAATGGCCTAATATGAGGAACTCTGCCCCTCTGAAGGCATTCGGTTGATGACTTATCCAGGGCCCATGCATAGGACTCGAAGCAGCTCTACTTGTCAGGATATGACGGGAATGGATAGAATATAGTTCCAGAAGGCTTAAATCTCTATGTTCCCAACTGTATTCTGAAGAGGAGAAAGGAAAATGGAGAAAATACTAACTAAAGCTCTAGGACTAGCTCTAATTGCAGCAATGCTACTATCAGCAATTCCAGCGATAAATGCAACACCACCAGCGGACAATAACGCCATATGGATAGAACCATCAGCAGGCGTCAACCTTAGCACTGCTTACGATTCCATCGGAGACTATTTCAGCATCATCCTGTGGGCAAAAGCAAATGTGGCAACCGGCGCCTGGTCATTCAGGCTCATATTCAACAAGCTCATGCTAGAGAACATCAGTTGCGTCTACACAGGTCCAAGTGCAGGCAAAAGCGACTTCTTTGCGAACATCAGCACCGTTCCAGTCTCTGCCAGTGTTAACGAGATAGGCGACGGAATACACAGAAGAATCGACTTCGGTGAATCATGGGCTGGCGTCGGCCCGAAGAGAGACCCAGGCACAGGCTCACTAGCGAATATTACATTCCAAATCAAAAGCGTGCCTAACAAGGGCCTAAACTTCGACGAAGAGTTCGATATTTCCACTTGGGACACGGCTCACCAAACCCAACTGAACGCAAAGACTTGGCTGATTGACCCCAGCTTACCAAGCAACGCCAACAAGATCGGCATAGGTGTTGATGCTGACTACACTTTCATCTGGTCAGCACCCGCAAACGCCGTCTTGACCGTTGGACCAAACCCACCAACCTTCAATCGCTTCACCCACTGGATAGGAACAACCTTCGTCATGAGCGTGAAGCTTGATGTGAATGCAGCCTGGTACATAACGCAGGCCAATTTCACGCTGAACTTCAACAAGAACTTCCTGAAGATCAACACAGCAGTAATCAACAGCGCAATATGGGATATTACAAACCTGAACACAATTGACAACGTTAACGGAAAACTCGTTGTCTCAGTGAACACAACCGGTAGCGTAGGCGGAAACCTACTTGTAGTCACCATCACATTCGAGATAACTGACCAAGGAACATGGCCAACCATCTTTACAAGCACCATGACATTCACAAGCGTCATACTCTATGACCACAAGCAAGTGATATCAAACGGACCTAACGGAACAGGAACAGTCGTAGTGGAAGGATACCAAGCTTTCCACTCACCATACCTCGAAGTTGTGCCAAACACCACAACCGTGGGAGGTGGCTATGTAGTCGGTACCACGATAGACGTTACCGTCGACATGAAGCAGCTGTTCCCAGCATGGAACCTCGTAGGACTCGAATTCAGAATGACATACGACACAGAATGGCTAGAACTCATGAACGTCGCTGAAGGACCATTCTTGCCGGATGGACCACCACCAAATGCAACATGGTTCGCCTCATACCCAGACCAATATCCACCAACACACGTCCTAATAGGCACATTGATACTGCCTGACATACACGGAGTATGGTACCCACCATTCCCAGGTGCAGCATTAGGACAACCTGGCGAGAATGGAACACTAGCAACCTTCACATTCAAGATCAAGAAGCAATTGACATGGCCAAATGATCACACTGTCTACCTTAACCTGTTCGGCATAAAGATGATATCCAAGGACGGCACATGGATACCCTATCGCGACCCAATCAACGGCACAGTCGAAATCCTCGGACTAATCACGCAAGGACGCAACATTGACCTGTACGGTGGAGCAGACAACGCTGGTTACGGCCCATTCCCTGATCCGTTCCCAGCACCATACGGCGGTCAAGGACCCAACATGCCAATGGACCTCGTCATCCCACAATCTGAAGTAGTACTGTACGCAAATGTTACATACAACTATTGGCCAGTCCAACAGAAAGACGTCGGCTTCGAAGTTGAAGGACCATACCTACACTTGTACAATGAATCATCACAGACATGGTACTATGAACTAGCGCAGGGCAACTACTCCATATTGCTGAAGGAGACAGACAGATCAGACGCAAACGGTGTTGCCAGCATAACGTTCGCTATGCCTTGGCCATGTGTAGATCCAGAATCCCTCTTGGGCGTCTGGAAGGTAACTGCCGCGGTCAACATAAGGGACGTTGTCGTAACTGACACACTGTACTTCTACTACGACTACATGGTACACATCTGGAAAGTAACAACAGACAAATTCTTCTACGCACACGAAGAGACAGTCCAAATAACCATTGAATACGGTTCACACTCAATGCAAACATACCCAGCATTGTTCTGTGTAACACTCAAAGACGAACTCAACGTCATGGCTGGCATGGACCTAGCAGGACTAGAAGTTGGTGGCGCAGTCTTCTGCACATACGCTAACGGCACACTTGTACTCCACATAAAGATCAACAAGTGGGCCTTCTCAGGCTACGCAGACATATACGTCAACTGCTACGACATAGACCCCACTTTGGGCGGCTTCGCATGGTGCCCACAGTGGTTCGAAGAAGACAAAATCTACATACTACCCCTATAGAGCAAATATAAAATCCCTCATTTTTTTTATTTTTCAACAAGCCAGACGCAAGTCTGAAAATAGAAAACAGTTCCATAACACTTATTAGGAATCTTCCCGTCACTGTAAGTAATGGTTATGGTCAGGGGAGATGTTTTGACCATGAAATCCCAGCTACTAAAAAAGGGCACACTGAC
>CAZDNV010000036.1:0-16645 GCA_964506875.1 uncultured Candidatus Bathyarchaeia archaeon | reverse complement strand
CAGAAGGTTGGCTTGATCCCGGCTAGAGGAGCTCTACGAAAGGGGAAGAGTGCTCGAGATGCTTTAAAGGCAGAAGGTTTATAGTGCTTGAGATTACCAGTAGGATGAGGTATAATGCCAAAAGAATTCACGTATCGGGGATACACGCTCAATCAGCTGCAAGGGCTTGCGATGGATGAGTTCATCGTTCTGCTTCCATCGCGGCAAAGAAGGAGCTTGCATCATGGCTTTGCTCCCGAGCACAGGATACTTCTTGAGAAGACTAGAAAGGCAAAGGAGGCCATTAGGCAGGGAGGCACTGCCACGGTCAAGACACATCTGCGTGACATGGTGATCCTGCCTGAGATGGTAGGCGTTACTATTTCCGTTCATAATGGAAAAGAATTCGTTGGAGTGGAAATCAAACCAGAGATGATCGGCCACTACCTAGGCGAGTTTGCAATCACCAACAAGCCTGTTAGGCATGGAACGCCAGGCATCGGCGCTTCTCGCTCATCAATGTACGTGCCGTTGAAGTAGCGAGTTCAGCTATTCTCAGGCGCTATAGTCCATTTTTGAAGGTTTGTCACTAGGCATTTTTGCTTCTTGAATCTGAGGTAGAGGTATCGGTGGCGGAATATTCAAAGCTCTGGATATAACCACCGATTCTATGAAGACGACGTTGGATATTGACTGAACTATGACTGGTGGCGGCGGCCTCTTTTCCTCATAATCCTTGTAGATTTTCTCAAGCTCATTTCTGTCGCCGGCCACGTAAGCTCTTCCTTTTAGGCTCAGTTGAGCAATTGAAGGATTATAGTTGATTGTTAGAACGAATGGGACCTCCAGTGCGTCTACAGACTTCTTCTCCATCCCAACGAGATTGAGATTCGTATTAATCTGGATAGGTGGTACTGGTTTTCCGAGATCCCAAAAACGATCCGCCGATATGTTAGTTATAGAAACGTTTACTCTTATCATCTATACCATCGAAAACATCTAGACATCGGATGATTTAAGCGTGCTCATTCTCAGCATGCTTGTAGCGTGTGAACCCACAATGGCCACAAGTGTATCTATCAGCGTGATCGGCCATGAAATACCCTGTTCCGCACCGTTCACAAGTCGGCCTCAGCCTAACGACTTTATTCTGTTCAGTCTTGTATAGAGTGAAGACACCTTTCTCCTTCTTCTTTTTCTTCTCAGGTTTTGCAGCTTTTTCGGGCTTTTCAGCCTTCTCGGCCTTGACTTCCTTTTCCGGCTCCTTCTTGGGAGCCTCTTCTGTTTTCTTTGGCATTTCTGTCTTCCTTGACATGGTCTATCCCTTCTTTTCCTCTTTGGGTTTTTCAGGTGGGAGGTTTCTCTTGACGATGTATTCTGGTTCAACGCGTTTCGCTTGCTCAACCGTTTCGTAGACGTTTACCAGCCCAATAGCTGTTTGTGTTCCTGTTCTGGTTTGGAGCTTCTTGAGAAAAACGACGTTTTCTTCTATCTTCAATATAGTAGCAACCGCTCTTCTGACATCTTGTCTTGAGGGCGTGCTACCCGATTGACCATGCTCGACTCGGAAGCTGATTTCTCTTCTTTTCAGCATTGGGTTTTGTTTCTCTGAAAGTACTTTGATTTCCATGGGCACTCCCTGTATGTAGTGTTGACTTGAATGTGGCACGTTCCTATTTAGCTTTTCGAAGACACCATGTCCTTTAGTATTTCGGAAACTTCTGTCTTCTTTTTCGGTGTAACTTTGACTACAACAAGGCCATCGAAGGGTTGGCCATATACGACGTAGGAGCCGTCTGGAGCATACAGAACAGCAATCAGTGTCAGTAGGTCTTCCTCTCCGTCCACCACTATTTTGATGCGGTGGTTGTTTCTTGATGCGTCTTGGATTGCAGTTATAGCTTCACTTGTGATGGATGCTTGTGGATTTCTTACGAATATGGTTGTTTCTGCAGTAAGCTGAAATGTCTGTGCTTGTCTTCTCATAACTATGTTGTCTATTATTGATAGCTGCGGTGAAATCCCGCTCGTCTCGAGGTTTCTTGAAACAGTGTCACCTACGGATATTATTCGGGGTGGCTTGTCTTTCTCTACCATGCTTTTGAATGTGTTCATCGTCTCAGCGAATGATCCTCGAATCAATGCGCCCAGAGGTTCCTTGAGTCTTTTGCGCAGTTCTGATGTTAGACTGTACGCAACAGTCATTCCTATCTGACCTTCAATGCGTAGCGTCCTTTCTCCTTGATGTTCATAGCCTTAGCTATGGTCGATTCTTCTGGGTCATAGATTACCACCAGCCCACTGTAGTCATCACTCAGGCCTGATGCCCTGCACTTGGGACAGATACTGTCCTTCGTCAAGGAGTGGCATGTTGGACAAGCTTTCTCGCTCAACTCTGGTCACCTTTCTTTTTGAGTGCGTCCTCTCTTGCTGCAGGTTTCCTCTCGACTGATTCCCTTATTTTCTGTACATCGTGCTCAATCCACTCCAGTTTGCCTAGAAATGGCTGCCTAGCCGTTACACCTATTTTCCCAGAGCTTCCCGCTCTGCCGAGCGAAACAGCTGTTATCCTGACGCGAACCTGATCACCACTCATCAGTTTCCTTTTCGTTTCTTTTCCAAGCAAGACTCCCTGCTTTTCGTCATAGGATATGAAGTCGTCCATCAGTTGTGACACGTGAAGTAGCGCATCGATGGGCCCAATGCGCACGAAAGCTCCGAAATCGGCGATTTCTACAACTTCTCCCTCTACAACTTCCTGTATTTTGGGATAGAAGGTCAACAAGGAAAAACTCACCTTGTGATACGTCGCTCCGTCTCCTGGGATTATTTTGCCAGTCGGACTGACCTTTACGTTTGCCACAGCTATGACGTATCCCAGCTCCTCGCTTACTATGCCTTCGTATTTCGCCTTAACCTGCTGATGCCCAACTGCTTCCAAAGGGTTTCCAAAAGTCTCAGGTGGGATACGTATAGTGTCTTCCTGAGTTACAAGTTTGAACAGGGTCATAACCTCCCTTCAATCTCTAAACGTGACTTTTGCCTCACATAAATGACTGGCACATTTATATTTCTTAGCTTCTTTCTGAGCAGTGCATCATTTGTGAACACTGGACAAGAAAGCTTCATGGCAGCTTCGACAATAGCGTCGTCCGGTACGGCATTGGCATCATTTGTCTCAAGGAGTCTACATTTTTCGGCGAGTTTCAGGGCGTAAGATGCATTTTTCCGCATCTTCGGTGGGCCTTCTTCGGCTAGTTTTCGAATTTCCCTTTGGATGGATGATAGCAGAATCGGCTCGAAATTTCTGCCTAACAGTGTTCTCAACCCGTCGAAAACGTCAATTTTGAATTGGAGTGGAACGAACAGGACGTTTGAATCCATGATTATCTTCAGAGTCTTCCTAGAGGGCGCATGAGGTTGCGGCATATTCACTTTATCATTCCGTATCCTATGAGTCTCCATCTGCCTGCTATTTTCCTACTTATGGCTACTCTTGAGCTTGTTTGGGTGCAGACTGGTCGAGTGAGCTTCATTACAACCGTGTTCTGTCTGACCGAAGTCACTTTACCCATGGTTATTGCAGCGCCTACATGCAAGAGCAGAGTCTCATTCATATTTATATCTTCGATTTCTGCCAGCTCCTTTGTTCCAACTGCCCGTTCAAGTATCTGTGTTTCCATAGTAAGCTCTGAAAGCGTCGGTGGAAGTCCCCCGGATTTTCCAACGATGTTTCCGGTGAGAGCATCCGCTTTTGAGCATGAAGGATCCAATAGTGTTCCTACACCTACGAGCCCACCGCAAAAGGTCTCTTTTACGTCTTCGCTTCCAGCTTGTAGGCTCACGATCTCACTGAACAGAGGATTATAGCTGTTTCTGCCTTCCTTTTCCGCGAAAATTCCTGGGCGGATCTCTATCTCGTCTCCGAGGGTAAACTTGCCCTGCAGTATCGTACCTCCAATGATGCCTCCTTGCAGTTTCTCGATCTGCGTACCCGGCTTGTTAACGTCAAATGAGCGGACGATATACATTAAAGGGGCCTTTGTTTCATCCTTCTTTGGCGTGAGCATGAACTCTTCTATAGCTTGAAGAAGGACGTCCATGTTTACGCCACGCTGTGCAGAAATGGGAATTATGGGTGCATCCTCTGCTACTGTACCTTCAACAAACGCCTTTATCTCACCGTAGCTTTTGTGTGCTCTCTTCTCGTCTACAATGTCTATTTTGTTCTGCGCGATGATCATGTTCTTTATGCCAATAACATCCGCGGCTGCCAGATGCTCTCTTGTCTGCGGTTGCGGACATGGCTCATCTGCCGCAATCACCAGTATCGCACCGTCCATTATTGCAGCCCCTGAGAGCATTGTCGCCATCAACGCTTCATGACCGGGGGCATCCACAAAACTAACCGCTCGGGCGAATACTGCTTTTGAACCGCAGTTCGGGCAAGTTGGCTGTGTCGTATAATTCTTCGGTGGTACACACTTGGGGCACTTGTAAACCGGCATGTCAGCGTAGCCTAGCTTTATCGTGATGCCTCTTTTTAGCTCCTCGCTGTGCCTAGATGCCCAAACACCAGTTAAGGCCTGAACCAGCGTTGTCTTGCCATGGTCAACATGGCCCATGGTGCCAATGTTGATTTCTGGTTGACGAGGCATAGCCTTACTCTTTTCGCTGCTCATTCTTCATTTTCCTGCGATTCTTTCAGATTGTTAGAAGGAACTAAATCCTGTAGTTAATAAGCTTGGTTTTGCATCAGACGTCACCGGTTGTCGTAGTCTTCTCCTTTTCTGCTTCTTTCGGAGGCGTCTCCTCTTTCTTCTCCTTCGTTTTCTTGCCCTCTTTAGTCCTCTTAGCCTTCTCAACGATTTTCAAGTTTACTTGCACGATCTCATCTGTTATTACGTTACCTCTAATCGTTTTGCGTCTTCTCATGCCTTCATTCTGAGGATTGAAGCCTACTCCCCCGCTCAGTAACACCCTTCGGCGGACTCCGCCATGGACACTTGGTCTCATTGGGAATCCGTCTTTGTCCGAACCGCCCATTATCTGCACTTTGTGGCCGGGCAGCTCTGCTACTATCCCATCTATTATTTCGCCTATTTTTCTGCCTATCAGGGGCACGGCGCGTGTTTCCTCAAGCTCGATTACTTTCGATGTGCCATCTTCTGGGTTTGACACGATTATCTTGAATTTTGCCATTAATGGTAAACTCTCCAACTTGTGTGATGAAAGTTGAGCATCTATCTATTAAGGATTTATGAGAAGGTTATGGTTGCTCCAAGGTGAGACTCAGACGTAATGGCGATAAGGTTTTAATTCCTCTTTGAAGTCGTTTTCTGGCTATGTGGCGACTTGGCTTCTTCTTTCACGAGATGGGGTTTGGTTTGCTGTCAATTCTCCTCCCGTTATATATGCTAAGTGTAGGAGGTTCCTTGGTTGACATAGGCATTATGTCGGCTCTTGCTCTCTTTCTGGCCATTCCCGCCTCTTTCTTGTGGGGTTATGTATGCGACAGAACAAGGCATTACAAACGTTATATTCTGATTTCATTCCTCGCGTCTGCCATTCTACTGTACTGTTTCACATTGTCTACAAACATGACTGCTCTGGTTCTTCTGTATGCCGTTATGTCGGTGCTGCATACAGCTCATGAACCGGCAAAGAATGTTCTCGTAGCTGAATTGTACTCCCGTAAGGACTGGGAAAGATCATTTGCATTTTACGAGGGCTTCACTGAAGCTGGTTGGCTCATAGGGCTCCTTTTTGGCTTTTTCACATCAGCCTATGGCTTCAGTCAAAACTCCACTCTGCTACTTTGCAGTTTTCTGAATTTGGTTGCTTTCTTCTTGTCTCTGTTGCTGGTGGCTGATCCTATTCTTGTTTTTGAAAGAGGATTGGTTAGCATAGAGAAATCGATAGATTTCGCTTACAAAGGCATTTTTTTGGCGTCGAGAATCCTTGATGGATCGTCGTTCAATGAGAAATTGAAGAAAGAGAATCTGAGTGCTTTTTGCCTCGGCTTGGTTCTCTTTTCATTGGCTACGAGCATTCTTTTCACCCCGATGCCTATCTTCGTCTCAACTGTTGCTGAATCTGCTGGCTTGACTTCAAGCTTTGTCTTTGCCATATTTGTCCTGAACTCTGGCGGCGGAGTATTGGGCTATTTTTTGGCAGGCACTCGATCAAACCATGAGACGGAAAGAAACAGCATAAGCCGCTTCGTGATTCTCAGATGTCTTCTTTCTCTTCTGCTCATTTTGGTTTTGTGGATTCCCGCCTATAGCGTGGCAGTGATAACAACTGTCTTGATATCGATGGGCTTCGTTTATGCACTTTTCCTCGTGCACATGCTATCATTATCTATGGAGTTGATTCCTCGTGGGAAGGCCGGTCTATTCAACGTTCTTGTAGGCATAGGAAGTGCATGCGGTTCGTTTCTTGGTCCTTTTCTTGCTCAAACGTTTGGATCATTTGGGTTTACTATCGTTTTCATAGCGGCCGGGCTAGTTTTCTGCATGTCATATATTGCGTTCAAGCTTTTCACATAGGTACAGATACAATCCCCTAAGAGGCCTTCCAGCGACGTAGTTATTCCACGTGTACCCTAAACAGATCTACATCTTCTCGCATCTCTGGTGTTGACTCAAGGAAGTCTCTGACTGATCGTCTAATGTCTTTTGACTGTGTTACGTATCTTCCTACGATTATTATATTTGCTCCCTTCTGCAAAGCTTCTTTTGCTGTTTCTGGGACTATTCCCCCTGCTACCGCGACTAGGAACTTCCTGTCTTTGAAGGTCCGTCGCATTTCTTGGATGAGATCCAGTCCAAGCGTTCTACCCGTTTCTTGGTCTATTCCTCTGTGCAATACGACTACGTCTGGGAACTCCTTGATGGATTGCAGTTTCTTGATGGGATCATCCACGTTGAGCATGTCTACTACTGCGTATATTCCTAGCCTTCTTGCTTCATGAATGAATGAGTCAAGGGTCTCAGCTGCCGCCAAACCGGAGGCAACAACGGCATCTGCGGTTTCATCGTAGGCAAGGTCGACCTCAACTTTCCCGACATCCAATGTCTTTAGGTCAGCGACGAAGAATATGTCTTTGGCAATCTGTCTCAGTTCGTTTATGATTTTCGTGCCGTACCTTTTGATTAGCGGTGTTCCTACTTCCAGTATTATTCTGTCGCTTCCTGGGAGCTGCTCTATAATTTTCTTGGACCTCTCCAGTTCGGGGGCGTCAAGTGAAATCTGCAAGTAGGGTGGTCTCCATAGGCGCGGGACTCTGAATCCCATTATTGGGTGCTTAGCTCTATCCTTATCATAGAAGATCTTCTCTAACGTGGGGTACTTTGACATTGCCCTCTTCAAAGCCAGCTTGGTTGCCCCGTAGTTATAGTGATATATTTTGCGAAAATCGCTTGCTTGTGGGTGGACAAAGACGCTGCAGATGATAACCCAATCGTCTACCTTGTCTCTAGGGACAATCTCCTCTTCCACTGCATCAGCCACAGCCTTCGCCACGGCAGCTTGGGCGGGCCCAAATATCTTGCCCACGTCCTCAAAGTTCTTGATAGTGACTTTCGGCACCAGCAGAGTGTGGGGCTTAGGCGGCAAATTCGGTCTTATGACTGCTAACAATGGTGTGTGCCCCACAGAAAGATTAGACATGCCTGCAGCAAAAGCTTCGCCAACAGGTCCGCATTTGTCGCCTATTAACAGGTCTATGTGTGCTGTTTCGTTGCCTTCCCCGACAAGTGCCTCGCCAATCAAGTATGTCTTTCCGGGATACTCGGCATTCTCCTCTTGATGGTTTGTCGGAATGCTTTCAGCTATCTCTTTGAAGTCAACGTTAAACTCCTTGAGCCACGTGTGGAGCGTGTCTCTATGGATGTCTAGGAACTCAGCCGTTGCAGAGATTGTTGGTTTGCTTCGGGTATAGTGACGGCTTTCGGAGGATTTCTTGGCGGCTTCCGTCAACATTGTGATGAGGTCTTCTCTGGTCGCTGGCTTTTTTACGTCATGTTCCGACACTGTGGTGTTCCTCGTCACACAGACAGGTAGAAGGTGTATATAAGAATGTCGGAATTGGAGCAGAGCGCAATGCTCTCTAGCGGATAGTGGCTGACATCGTCGGTTGGGTTGAGTACAGGATGAGGCAACCGAAGGGCTTTGACTGAATCCATAAGATTCCGTCGGATTCCTGGACCTGTGCGCTGCACAGGGGCTTCTGTTGCCGTTTCTGTTTTGGTGGGGATCGGCAGGCCTATATAGTCTGGGAACTATTAGGGGCCCAAATCCAGTTAGGGCGTGGTTGATTGTCACGTAATGATCTCGTAGGCCTGCTTCTGATAGTTCTTGGTGTGATCTTGTTTCTGTATGGAAGCAACTACTACAATGCATTAGCAGGTTGGAGTGGACTCTGCCTTATAGTGGGTGGGTTTTTGGCTGAATTGGCTTTAGGATTGTACTCCTTATTTTGGAAAAAGAAGAGTTGACTAGAAACCGTAGAGCTTCGAGTATTTGTCTTCTAGATAGTTTAGGTATGGTTTGACTGCTAGTTCCTTTCCTGTGATTTTCTTGATGAGGACGGCTGGATCATAGAGGTTTCCTCTGTCGTGAACGTTCTTGACCAGCCATTGCTTCGCCGCCTTGAAGTTCCCTTTCTCGAGTTGTTTTCGCCAGTCAGGTTATTCTCTGTTCATTGTTGCAAGCATTTGCCCGCCGTACATGTTGCCCAGTGCATAACTTGGGAAATATCCGAATAGGCCGCTGGCCCAGTGTGTATCTTGCATTACGCCTTCCGAATCGTTTTCGATCTTTACTCCTAGGTATTCTCTATAAGCTTGATTCCATGTTTCCGGTAGTTCTTTTACTGTTACCTTTTCGGCGAACAGGTCGCGCTCGATGTTGAATCTAATTATAATGTGCAGGCAGTAGGTGACTTCGTCTGCTTCGGTGCGTATCTTGCTTGGTTTAACTTGGTTGATTGCATGAACAAACTTGTCTAAGTTCATGTCTGCTAGAGGTTTTCCTGTGATTTTCTTCAGCTTTGGCAAGAAGTAGATCCAGAATTCTCGGGAACGGCCTATCATGTTCTCTACAAATCGAGATTGCGATTCATGGAAGCCGTAAGAGCAGCTACCTCCAACTGGCTGGAACATCCATTCTGGTTTCAGGTTTTGGTCATAAATGGCGTGGCCGGCTTCATGTAGAACTGAGAACACTGATGATGTGAACAATCCCTCGAAGTAATGTGTCGTGATCCGCACGTCGTCGTAGTAGCCTGTTGTGAAAGGGTGTTCGGTTTCATCGATTCTGCCTCCTGCCTTCTTTGACGTCACATCATACCCGACAGCCTCTGCTAGAGCCTTTGCAAGGTCACGTTGTGCGTCAACTGCTATCTTTCGCCTGAGAATTCTCGTATCTGGCTGTTGCGGGGCACTTTCAATCTTCTTCAGCAAAGAAACAAGACCGTTCCTGAGTTCGCCAAAAACCTTAGTTATCCATTTCGCCGTCATTTTCGGTTCGAAAATGTCGATCAGAGCGTCATATGGCGTCGCAGTTTTCTTTACCTTCATCAAGATCGCTGCGGCTTCCTTTCGGAGTTCCAAAAGCTTCTCGAGTTCAGACCTAAACATGGCGAAGTTCTTCTTTGCCTTTGCCTTTTTCCAGACGTCTATTGCTATGGCTCGCTGTCTTGCCGTTTCTACCACTAGCTTCTCTGGGAGTTTTGTTTCTTCGTCGTAAGCCTTCTTTATCAAGTAGACGTTTCTCTTCTGGATTTCATCCAACTTCTTGTAGTCTGAGTCGTGTGTCATTGTTTCCAAAAGCTTGCCGATTTCTGGGCCAGTCAACATCTTGTGTTCAATGCCGCTTAGCAGGGCAAGCTGCTGGCTACGCAGGTTGATGGCTCTTGGCGGCATCATCGTCTCCATGTCCCAGTGGATGATTGATGTGGCCGATTGAAAAACAGTGATTTCCTTGGCTTTCTCCATCAGTTTCTTATACTCAGAAAGCAATGTCTTCGTCAATCTTTCCATCATCCCAGACTTCAGAGAATAACCCGATAGGATTAGCATGTATAAGAGTCTTGTCTAAAGATGATTGGCGATCGAAGTGGTGCTCCGGCCGGGATTTGGACCCGGGTCTCCGACTCGAAAGGCCGGAATACTTGACCGGACTATACTACCGGAGCCTTATAGCCCATGGGCACCATGCAAGTGGCTTTTCGTTCGAATAAATCTTATCCTCTGAGGGCTGCTTCTAGGCATCTGTTTTGAGGTACTAGTACGGTCTGTGCTTTGTTTAGAGATGGCGCGTAGTAGGCTGTTTTTGCAGAGTTTGTCATAATAGTCTCTATTCCAAACGCTTCAGTCCATGAGACAATTGTGCACACGTCTGCCAACACATGAGCCCCACTCTTCTCTATAGTGCCCACGTAGTCCTTTGCCATCTCCTTTACGCAGCGTGATGTGCAGACCCAAAATTCTGTTCCGGCCTTGACTTTCCTGCCATCCGTTAGCCGGGCAATGTTCTTTAGCTCGCTTATTGAGCAATGGGGGCAGCCCAGAAAGACAAGATCCGGCCTAGTTGTTGAGG
Source organism: uncultured Candidatus Bathyarchaeia archaeon (assembly GCA_964506875.1). Taxonomy (GTDB): domain Archaea; phylum Thermoproteota; class Bathyarchaeia; order Bathyarchaeales; family Bathycorpusculaceae; genus CAZDNV01. The sequence goes on along the minus strand of CAZDNV010000036.1, from coordinate 6,061 downwards.
TCGTTGACAGGCGTTCGATTATCTTCTGTATGTCTCTGCTTTCCACGCTTATTTCCTGCATTTTCTCCTTTTTCCTGAGAATCTTTTCGTGTTCAAGTTGAAACATGCTGACCATGCCTGTTGACGCAAGCGCGGCTCCCAACTGCTTGAATTGATCTAAAGTTGCTCCCGTTAGCCCTCGGATTATCGGGATCTCATCCTCCAATATTTCGCCTAGGAGGATCCCTAGGGCGCCAAGCTCACTCTCATTTCGTAGTGGTGTAGCTACGTCTACTAGAGCCCCTGGTCGTCGGTTTTCAACTTTGTGAATTCCGTAGTCTGGGGTCTTACCTATGATTGCTGCTGCGAGCGCACTCGGGCCTCCTTCGCGGTTTGTGCGGGCGCCAAGTACTGAGTTAGCGTAGACCACCGCTGAGGATTCGGCCCAAGCTAAGTGCGAGTCGCGTTTAGGCTTTTTCAAGTAATAGGGGGTACACGTCAAGGATGGCGCGAACCCCATTTTATCAAACTGCTCTAGTATGTCCGACTGCTTCTTGCGTATGTCTTCTCCTAGCCTCTTACCTAAGTATTCCGCATCGAATCCTTGGGGGTTTAGAGTAGATCTCACTTTTACCTTCGCACCAGCATTTGCCAGCGCTTTTAGGTACTCTGCAGGTGCATCGCCAAGCGTTTTATACGAGACGCCGGAGACGTGAGCTGAACTGATGGGGATAAGCCTCGTTGCGTCAAAAAGCTCGCCAAGGCGGACAAGTATTCTCATGCACTTTTGACTTGCCCAACCAAGGTCACCATTGAAAATGCGTTCTTCTTCTTTCGTCAGGTACATGTTCGGCTAAGCGCACCTCTCTTCACGATTCTCACCATGCTGGTGGCAGTGTCGACTTCCACGGTGTCGCCAGTCCTGATCTGATCAATGTCTACCTTGTCAAGCATTGGAATGTCTGCTATTATTGCACCCACTACCACGACAGGATCGGCCGTTCGATTAACGATCGCTTTTGGGGCCAAGTTTCTTTTTGCCAAAGAGTACAGCACATAGCTTCCCACTGTTGAACCGTGTCCGTGAGGAAAACAGAGGATCTTGCCTTTCACATATTCTCCGCATAAATCATGATCTTTCTCGATTATCTTACCTTCTGCTGGATCGACTCCTCCCAAGAAGCTTATCGGTTTTCTGGAGACCAAGGCCTTGGCTTTGCAGTGGCCTTCGACGATTACGCGGCCCTTCAGTGTATCGCCTTGCATTTTTCATGCACTTCAATAGGAAATTCTTGCGGTTGTTGGAATCCTGCCCAAGATGGATGTGGAGGCTTTCTCGACCTTTGTGCGGTTTTCGGCGTCCGTGTAGACACGCAATATATTCATGAATCCTTTGAGTGTTTCGAAGATTTTTGAAATCTCGCTTAATCTTTGCGGGATCTTTGCGCCCTCTTGTGTTCTATAGAATGCCTGAATCTCCATTGGCTCCATTAAGACCGAATGCTGATAGGGGACGGAAGGGACTGTTGGCACGTCGATTATGACCGCGTCAGTCTCGACTCCTGCCTTCCTTGCGATCTCTGATTGAAGTTGCTTTCTATGTGTTTCCCGACCGAAGATGCTTGAGACAATTGTGTCTTTTTCATAGAAGGTTCTTTCGTAAGCGCATTTTAGCATCTTTCGTCTTTCAAGGTCTCTTATTATTCCGCTTGATCTCTTGCAGTTCTTTAGCATTGTCCAGACTGTGTAGTCGTCCATCGCCAAATACTCTTCTGGCGTCTTGAATTTGGTTAATTCGAGTTCCTCGTTGGCCTTTTCCATGGCTTTGGCAAGCATTATTTGGGCAGCTCTTCCAACTCGGTGGAAGTATATGCTTTTGAATGATTCTATTCTGGCTATTATCAGCGATTCGAGAGCCGAGAGCGCTCCTAGGTCTACTGCCAAGTTTCCGTCCAGAACGTCAAGCGCATTGATTAGTCTGAAAACGTCAATGAACCCGTATTCTGCCCCGGTGTGGTGCGTATCTCGCACTATGAAATCCTGTTTGTCCACGTCAACGGCACTGCTTATTATTTGATCCAGAAACGTTTTCTTGGACTCATGTAGTCGACCTATTGCCAGCCTCCCAATCTTATCCGGGCTGTGGCCCATTTGCTGGAGAACGTCTTTGAGTTCGCTGTTCTTTATGATCCACAACGTCATGTCTTCGTGGGTTTTCCAAAGTTCTCGGTAAAGTAATTGTTCGAAGACATGCGAGAAGGGTCCATGTCCAGTGTCGTGAAGCAGACCTGCGATTTTAACGCGTTCTTTCTCGTCGTCATCTATTAGGCAGGAGATGTTGGGGTTCTCTGTGACTCGGCTTGCTAAGTACATGACTCCAATGGAGTGTTCAAAGCGAGTATGGTTGGCTCCAGGGTAAACGTATTCTGAGCCTGCTAGCTGTCGCAATCTGCGTAGTCTCTGGACAGGATAGGAGTCGATGATTTGCTTCTCCCGGTCAGTTACGTAGACATAACCGTGGATAGGGTCTTTTATTTCACCCCAATAGTGTCTCGACATCTCAATTGCCTTCCTTTCTACGTGTGATAGTTATTAATGCATGCTTTTTCTTATAATGCCTGACGGAAGATAAGGGATGGTTTGTTGGTGAAGAAGGGGTTCTTCATCTGCATTGAGGGGCTTGACGGCTGCGGCAAGACTACACAAGCAAAACTGCTTGTCAGGAAATTGAAGAGTGGCTACGATGCGGTTTACACGGCAGAGCCTAGTTGCGGGAAGATCGGGAGTTTTATTAAAGAGCACTATTTGCACGTTGAGAATCGTGGCTCAATATTTGTGGAAGCCTTACTGTTTGCTGCAGATCGTCTTGAACACATAGAGATAGAGGTGGCTCCCGCCCTTGATGAAGGGAAACTGGTAGTTTCTGATCGTTACGTGTATTCTTCCTTGGCTTACCAAGGAGCAGCCGGTCTAGATTTGAACTGGATCGAAAGATTGAACGCTTATGCAAGGCGTCCCGACTTCGCCATTCTCATCGACGTGGAGCCTGAGACTGTGGTTCAGAGGTTGAAGCCTAGAAGATCCGTTATGGAGAACCTAACGACCCAGCGAAAAGTGCGGGAAGTTTACTTGAGATTCGTTGAGAAGGGGGAGCTCTTCAGAATCGATGGGAACAAATCAAGGGAAGAGGTCGCAACCGAGATCCAATCTGCGGTGCTAGGCTTTCTTGAAAGAGTCTGCTAGAGGAAGCCAGCATCTTTTAGAATTCTCTTTGTAGATCCCTGATTGATTTTGTCTGTAATGAACTTGATTATGTCTTCTGGAGAGATGTATCTGGGCCCCTTTTCATGGAAAACTTGGAGTTCTATCGTGCCTTCGTTGAAGGCAAAACGAAGCATGTAGTAGTCAAACCTCAACGGTTTTCTTTGTCGTTCCAGCATCTTATGGTAGCGTAAGGCGCAAAGAAAATCCATGTTAATGAAGGGTTTCTTGAGTATCGTTTTCAATGCTCTTTTTGCTTCTTCATCGTCAATGTAGTTGAAGTTGTCAGTTTCTGCGATCCCGAACTCGAAATTGACCGTGCATTGCGGGATTGATGGATCGGTGACGTCTTCTATCGCGAAGGTTTCGTTGTTTAGCTTCTGAAAGGTTTCTGTCAGCCTTTGCTGCAGTCTCTTGATCGAAGCCTGAACTAGAAAATGACCCGTTCCGTGTAACGTTGCCGGGAAGTTCTCATAAGTGCCGAGCATGAGGTCGGTCCTGTTTAGACCTTTCTGATTTTCCTTATTTTTTCAAGGTTTTCAAGCAGTCCGGCAAGCGTTGCGTCAAGTTTCTGTAGTTCTTCTACGTTGTCTTCATGCTGCATCCTGCTTTGTATCTCTTGGACTTTCTTGAGAAGGGTTGCTTCGGTCTTCTCGAGTGTCATCGAGTCAAGCATTTTCTCCGCATCTCCTTCTTTCAGTACGATGACTCTTTTCTCACATCTTGCACACCATAGGTCGCCATTTCTCAACCTGAAAATCGGTGACGCGCACGAGGGACAAGCTAGCTCCGTCAGTGCTGAACCTTGGCGTAGTTGATCCGCCATGCGTTTAATGTGCAGTTCTTCGTATTCTCTTCGCGACATGTTTCGAAACCCCAAAGTAAATAGGTAGGAGAGCCCTATAACAAGTTTGCCAAGGAGGCTTGGGTGATAACTATGGTCAGAAAGAAGAAGATGGAGGAGTACGAGGAGCGGATAAGGCAGGCACTCGCTGTCCTGGGCGGAATTTCAGAGGACACTACTACGCCAAGGAACATTAGAAGAACAGCGAAAGACTCCATGAACGCCTTGCAGTCAACTGAATTTACACCAGCGGTCAGAGCCTCAAACGCAGTATCAATGGTGGATGAAATCCTTCAGGACCCGAACATGCCACAATATACACGAGTGAAATTGTGGAATGTGATGAGTGTAATAGAAGCGATAAAAGACTGAGTTAGAATCAAACAGCTGAGACTAGGCTCACAGTTGTCTTCCTTTTTTGCTTGTTCTGTTTTGCGAATCGTGGAGTTGAAATGATGTTTCGTCGGGTTGTAGAAAATCCATGATAAATCATAAACCCTAATCGTTAGGTGCCATCTTAAGCTCGGTTTCATAAATTATAAGTTGAGCAGAACGTTCCCATATTGTTGATGCGAAATGAGAACTCCCGTAGATGTTTTGGTGGGGATTCCTTGTTTCAAATGCTTATTCTGGGAACCACTACGGCAAAGCTACCTTTACTGCAACCCCAACGAATGCCAGAAGCTGACAGAATGGCTTCTTAGAGAAGTCGAGAACCCGAAGCAGGTTGAAGAGGATTTGGAAGCGTGCGTGGCAATCGGTCACGAGGCAAGTGCCAAGAAGAAATAGTGCGAGTATCTTAACAGCACTTTTCCATGTACGGCATGACAGTTTCGCTCACGCTTGTGGTTGCCGTTTGAGTCCTTGCGTATCTGAAAACATGAATTATGATGCACGCTCTTTTGAAGAGATTGAACTGAGCGGCATGATCAAGAAAGCTTTAAGTGGGCAGGATCTAGTGGCCTATTGCTAGCGTCCGACAAGGTTGGGATTGAAGTGAAGGTTTTCTCTTACGCGAGTGTTAAGGCCCAAGATGCTGGTGAAGGAACTTCAAAATTGAAGGTGCGCTGGCTTATTACAAAAGACATTGGGGCTCCGAACTTTGCCATGAGGCTGTTTGAGATGGAGAAGGGCGGAAACAGTCCTTTGCACGCTCACCCATGGGAACATGAAGTTTTCGTCTTGAAGGGTGAGGGAGTGCTAGTCGGGGCTAATGAGGAAAGAAGGTTTGTGGCAGGGGATGCCATTTTTGTGGCTCCGGGCGAGTTACACCAGTTCAGAAACGATGGCGACGTGACTCTCACGTTTCTTTGTCTCGTACCCATAAGAGACAAGTGATTGCGACGCCGTTCAGCGTTTGGCTTTCTCGCTAGAAATATATGCTAGTTGTCACACGTTGTTCTGGGTTTCAGGGGATATGTCCTTTGAAGTATGATGTAATAATCGTCGGTGCTGGACCAGCTGGGATATTTTCAGCCCTCGAACTTACGGGAAGGAACAACCTCAAGATTCTCATGTTGGATAGAGGTCAAGACATTAACCAGCGTAAGTGTCCTTCAAGCCGCGGCTTCGAATGCGTCCATTGCGATCCTTGTGCAGTTCTGTCTGGGTGGGGGGGTGCAGGAGCGTTCAGCGATGGAAAACTTACTCTTTCCACTGAAGTGGGTGGCTGGCTTAATCAGTACGTTTCAACGAAGGACTTGGGGGAGCTTATGAATTATGCTGACGGCGTATATCTGAGGTTCGGCGCAACTCAGCAAGTCTATGGGGAGGATGTTGAGCAGATAGATGAGATTGAGCGCAAGGCGTCGCTAGCAGGCTTGAAGCTCGTTCGCCAGAAGATCCGACACATGGGTACAGACTGGTGCGCTCAAACTCTTCAGAAAATGCGACAAGAGCTTAACAGTAAGGTCGAGTTCAGACCCAAAACGGACGTGAAGGGTCTTCTCGTCAAGAATGACGTCGTCGAAGGTATTG
>CAZDNV010000035.1:0-17764 GCA_964506875.1 uncultured Candidatus Bathyarchaeia archaeon | reverse complement strand
AGCGCCAGGCTCATAACCTGTTGGTCGGGTGTTCGAATCGCCCCGGGCCCACCAACGTGTCTACTCCTTCAGTCTTGCCGCAAGGCTTGCCACTCTTCTTCCGAGATCTCTGCAGTCTTGGGTAGCATTTGCGTCGGGCGCTCCCACAGCTGCAGAACCATAATGCGAATGGTCGGATCTACCTTGAATTATCATACCATGTATTAGCATTGCCTCCAGTATTGACAAAAGGGTTGTTTCCACACCGGATGCATTTCCCCCAGAGCTAGCAAAAGCGGCTCCAACTTTCCCCTCAAGATTTCCATGAACCTCTACCGACCGATCGATGAATGCCTTAAGCTCTCCCGACACTTGTCCGTAATAAGTCGGCGAACCGATTATAATTCCGTCAGCTTCCTGCAAGTCCTGAAGACTTGCCTTGCTGACGCTCTTGACATTGGCTTTCGCTCCTTTCACTTGCATGACGCCATCAGCAACTGCAAAAGCCATCTTCTCGGTATTCCCAGTTCGGGAGTCATAAACAACCAAAATGTTGACCAACATCACTCACCCCTAAAGATTCAACGCGACCTGTGGCCTGCTTCGCGGATTTCGTTTGGTCATCAATTCTCCCATCGATTGCCTGTGAGCATAGAACTTTCTTCCATAAGCTATAATTGCTCTGGAATCCACTAACTAGGAATGAGGGGAATGGTAGCCTGAACTAATCAGGGAGAAAGGAGAGAAGGGAGAAACGATTTGAATTCTACCATTCCCCTCATACTCTTCCATCCGTCTATGCATACGTTGCTTTTAACCTTTTCTGCACATTACAGATTTAACCCATAGACCTTGGGTTCAAAAAGAGAGAAATCCTAAGGCGATTTGCCTAACGCGCACGCTACTTCTTGCTTGAATCGATCAGCCTCCATGAAAAAGGCGCTAATCGGCCTTGCGTTAACGATCACTGCACAGTTCTTGCGTTTCATCAATTCTTCTGGCCTTTCCCACTGATTGATCATCTGGATTTCTATGTCTGGCGCAACCAGCTTAATCAGCTCTGCTGTTCTCGTGGCAAACTGGTAGGAGAACTGGCAGGATGGATCGTAGAAGACTACGGCCCTGTCTCTGTCTTCAGTCAAAGGAGTATATACCTCCCTGGGTCTTGGCGGCACATACGTGCCTTTTATGGGAAGATACATTGCAGTCTTTTCACGGGTTTGAAGAAAACCGTTCCTCTTGTAGAACTCAGGCAGGGGTATGAGCTCACCTGTGTTGAAAACTCGTGCCAAGATGAATCTACAGGGCTTCTTGCCGAGGCAAGTCCGCTTCAGTTTTGCATCTTCGATCACGCTTTGCAGAAGACTCGTGCCTATGCCGAGTTTTTGTGCATTTGAGGTTGGATTGTAGAGGCACCGCAGGACCAGAACATCACTGCGCGGAGACGCATTGGCAGGATCTGCATCCTCAGGATAGTAAAGGATCTGGGCGGCAGGCTTCTCATCATAGTAGGCTATTTTTGCGCATGATCCGTAGCCGTCAAGCATCTTCTGCAACCATTGCCGTTTCAAGCCAACTCCTCGCTGGTGGACCTGATCGCTCAATCTTTTCGAAGAACAGACGAAAATCAGATCTTCTGCGTTTGACTTATCTAGATTCTCGATTCTGACTCTCTTGGGCAAGTGCCTCTGCCACCTGACCGAGGGGCCTTCCATTGACTGTTCTAACGTTCAGTTTCTAGAGTGTATGGTCCATCTGTCAGTTTTTCTGCGCCATAGTCGTGAACCAGAACAGTGTCTTCTATGCGAATTCCTCCAAAGCCGACAATGTATATGCCAGGCTCGTTTGTCACGACGTTTCCAGTCACGAGTTTGTCTTTGCTTTTCCAGTTCAACGTAGGAGGTTCATGAACTTCCAGACCTACGCCGTGTCCGAGCCCATGAACGAAGTAATCGCCGTATCCCGAATCTCCTATGAGTTTACGCGCCTTAGCATCTACGTCTCTTGCTCTTGCTCTTGCTCTTATGGTTTGATGAGCTTTCTCTTGGGAAGCTTTTACAGCTTTGAAGATTCTTTTCTGTTTTTCTGATGGTTTCCCAGCTACGAAAGTTCTAGTCATGTCTGAGCAGTAGTGCTGATATGCGGCGCCTATATCCACGACCACAAGATCGCCTTCCCTGAGTTCCCTGTCCGTGCAGCCTCCGTGAGGATATGCGGAGCGGACTCCTGAAGCAACTATAGTTTCAAAACCAGTTCCCCAAGAGCCTTTCCTACGCATCGCATATTCAATTTCAGCTGCAACCTCAATTTCCCTTAGTCCTGGCTTTATTGTTTCAATGGCGACCTTCATGCCAAGGCTGGTTAAGTCTGCAGCCTTTCGCATGAGCTTCAGTTCACGTTCCTCTTTCACCTTGCGCAATTCCCAAATCAGGTTGCCCTGAGGCTTCACCTTCGCCTTTCCTCTAAGCCCTCTTGCCAGATCGTTGAAACTTTCAACGCCTAAGGAATCTAAGGCAAGTCTCTCAATGCCGAAATCCTTGATTTGCGCAGCGACTTTTTCCATCAGGTTTTCTCCACGATCTACCAGTTGAACTCTAAACCCTTTTCCCTCAGCTTTCACCTGTTCATAATTCACTTCATAAACGTAGATGATGCCTTCACCCTTCCTTGAAATCAGCAAGCAGGGAGCACCTTGAGCATTGGCAAGATAAAGCACGTTAAACCCGTTGGAAATGAGAAAACCATCAAAACCCTTCTCTTCAAATGCCCTCTTCTTCAAGGCGTCCAATCGTGACAAGAAACCTCACCTATCGATGAATCAATAATCATCGCTTAAATGCTTTTTCGCAGCTGCCCGCTCTATGGAATCGCCAGCCAAGGAAATCCTTAATTGCCTATTGTGACATTCTGTTTCAGTTCGTGACTAATATTGGAGAACTTCGTTGAAACTAGGAACCTAGCCAGAATATTCAAGGGAAAGAATGAACTAGTGAAAGCTCTGGACGGAGTTTCTGTTTCAATAGAGGAAGGAGAGATCTTCGGCCTCTTAGGACCTAATGGTGCAGGAAAAACCACTCTGATAAAGATATTGACTACACTTCTTCTTCCGACAAGCGGCGAGGCATACGTTGGCGGATTCAACGTAGTCAAAGATGCGAATAAGGTTCGAAAAATCATTAACCTTGTCTCAGGAGGCGAAACACCAGGCTACGGAATACTGACCGTCAAAGAAAACCTGTGGTTCTTTTCCCAGCTTTACGGTCTTTCCTCCTCTGCTGCCAAGGAAAAGATCAGCCGCCTAATAGTTGATCTTGATTTTGAGAAATATGGCGACGTCAGGATGTCCAAATTATCAACTGGGTACAAACAGAGAATGAGTCTCGCTAGAGGCTTGCTAAACGACCCGAAAGTGCTGTTCTTAGATGAACCCACGCTGGGATTGGATGTGTTGACGGCGAAGAGACTCAGAAACTACATTATTGATTGGGCAAAGAAGGAATCAAAAGGAACCGTTCTTTTGACGACGCATTATATGGCCGAGGCTGATGAAATATGCGACAGGGTAGCCATAATAAATACTGGAAGAATCTTGGCTTGTGACGCCCCGCATGTCCTCAAGGAGAACCTGAAGGGAACCCCTATAGCGAGGATCGAAGTTTCCTCTGTTCAAACCGATTTCAGTTTCATAGAAAAAATGCCTGGCATCGTTGGGTACTCGGAGACCCGGAACATCCAAACTGGCATAACTAGCCTGAAAGTGATGGTCAAGAAGGATTCAATATTCTCGGAGATCGAGTCAAGACTGAACAAAGAGAAATTGAAGGTTCTGACCATAAACAAGACTGACCCCACCCTTGAAGATGTCTACGTGAGGCTTGTTGGAAAAGGCTTCGAGGAAGCCGAGGAGAAGACCGATGCTTGAGCAGCTGACGTTGAATCTCAGAGTAGCTTACGCAAGATTGTGGGTCAGAATCAAGGGTGGCAACCGGGAACCTGTATGGCTTGTTGCAGAGATGATAATACCAATTCTGACCCTGAGTGCCTATGTCTACATGTACAGAATGCTTAAGGCTCCTCCTGAATTCTCTGCCTTCGTGATCATCGGGGGAACAATGATAGCATTTTGGGTTAACGTTCTGTGGAACATGTCCGCCCAGTTCTACTGGGAAAAGGAAACTGGAAACCTCGAGGCCTATTTCGTTGCCCCAATCTCAAGAATGGCTATTCTACTGGGCATGGCTCTAGGAGGATTCGTGAACACGACCCTACGAGCCGCGGCACTTCTAGTAGCTGGAACCGTCATCTTCCAAGTCCCATTTGCGATGAAGGAGCCTTTCACTGCGCTGCTGATATTCTTTCTCACTATGGTCGCTCTGTATGCGCTAGGCATGCTGTTCGCTTCGCTGTTCATGCTGTATGGAAGAGAGGCATGGCACACTGCCAATCTTCTGCAGGAACCAGTATACTTCCTCTCAGGATCGTATTTTCCAACAAGTTACTTGCCTTCCCTGATACAGCTGCTGGCCTCTTTGATCCCTTTGACATTTGGCCTTGATGGAATACGAAGAGTAGTAATCATGGGCCAAGGAATAGTGGACGTTTGGCAGAGCATCGTAGCCCTCACCGTTTTCACGCTAGTTCTACTACCTCTGGCCAAGTTCGCCCTAGACTATATGGAAAATCTGGGAAAGAAGGAAGGGAGGTTGACGATGCGATGGCAATGAGCGCTGTCTTGAAAACCGTCAAACAGGCGATTTGGCTAGGCTGGAAGGTAGAAACAAACTGGGCCGATCCATTAGTGTTTGCCATCTACTATCTCGTTCGACCGATTGCTGGCCTGCTTATCGTCGGATTCATATATCTCGTCGGCAGCTTCGCGACAGGAACGGTCAACCCAGGATACTTCGCATACATATTCGTGGGAAACAGTTTCTTCCTCTATGTTGTGCAAGTAACTATGACAATGAGCATGCTGATACATGAAGACAGATCCCATTATGAAGTTCTCAAACACATTTACCTGTCACCTGGCTCACTATGGTGGTACATAATAGGAAGAGCCTTGAACGGTGTGATGAACGCCTCGATTTCCTTGATTCTAACGTTAGGCTTCGGTTGGCTTATTTTTCAAGGATTGCTGGGAGTGCCAATACAGATCAACTGGTTTGGGATCGACTTTCTCATCTTGGCCCTAAGTCTGATCATAGGAATAGTGTGCTTCATAGCGATAGGATTCATAGTAAGCGGAATCAACATCATGACTGCAAAAGTCGAGTTCGTGCTGACTGAGTACGTGACGGGCATTCTCTACCTCTTCGGGGGAGTTGTCTTCCAGCCAGAACTACTGCCAGCATGGGGCCAAGCGATCACCAATGCCTTGCCTGTGACCTACTTCCTGAGACTCGTGAGATTCTCGATCCTGCAGCAAGGAGCGGGCACCGTGGGAATGGATCTGGCTTACTTGGCATTGACCACAGCCGCGACTGTCGTCATAGGCTTTGGTGTTTTTCGCATAGCGCTGTACAAAGCCAGAAGAGACGGTCTAATAGACAGAAAACAAGAGTACTAACCGCCACTAACAACAGGCATCAGAATAATGTGATCATCCTGCTTGAGTTCAGTTTCCAAGCCTTTCAATTGGTTAAGCAAGTAGCCGTTTACGGTAGCCATGAAATTATGTTTCAAATCACGGCCTCCAGCCTCGAAGATAGCCTTCTTGAATGATTCACCATACCTGTCAGAAAGGGTCTCAAGCAGATCTGCAACCAAAGCATTATCTATGACGTCCACTTCCTCTTCCCGCTTGTTACCCAAGATATTCCTTATGTGCCCGAGATATTCGACTTTGACTCTCAAGCTGGACGCCTACGCCACCCATTTCTGAGCGGAACCGACTATTTATCATTTCAGTGCGTGAATCAGCTTGGCAATTTTTTTATGCACCTCGGACAGACTAGTCTCAAGGTGGCATCCGATGACCTTCGAAAAAGAGAAACTCAACAAGATTCGACAACAGAAGGAAAAGTGGGAAAGAGAGGTTCTGAACAAGAGCATTGGGAAGCTACCCGAGAGGGGTGAATTCCGCACAAGCTCAGACATCTTCGTTGGACGGATCTTAACCCCCCTTGATATCGAAAGCTCTGACTACATGCAGGATTTGGGGTTTCCAGGCGAGTATCCACTAACACGCGGGGTCTACCCCACGATGTACAGGGCCAAGTTCTGGACGATGAGGCAATATGCAGGCTTCGGCATGGCCGAGCAGACAAATCGTCGCTTCAAGTACCTGCTCGAGCATGGACAGACAGGCTTGAGTGTTGCCTTCGATTTTCCAACACAAGTCGGGTACGACTGCAACCACCCCATGGCAGCAGGTGAAGTGGGAAAAGTGGGTGTCAGCGTAAGCACGCTACGCGACATGGAGATTCTTTTCGAAGGAATACCTCTCGACAAGGTGACAGCCTCAATGACCATCAACGCACCAGCAAACGTGCTACTAGCAATGTATAGTATGGTGGGGCAGAAACAAGGTTGCGAACAAGCTCATCTCGGCGGAACAGTTCAGAACGACATTCTAAAGGAATACGTCGCCCGGGGAATGTACATCTTCCCCCCGAAGCCTTCGATGCGCATGGTTACTGACATCTTTGAATATTGCTCCCAGAATATGCCACAATGGAATACGATTAGCATAAGCGGTTATCATATTCGCGAGGCAGGATCCACAGCGGTTCAGGAAATCGCATTCACATTCGCAAACGCCATAGCTTATGTGCAAGCGGCGATCGATCGAGGCCTAGACCTAGACAGCTTTGCAGGAAGACTTTCATTCTTTTTCGCAGCGCACAACAATCTCTTTGAGGAAGTAGCAAAGTTCAGGGCTGCGCGACGCCTATGGGCTCAGATCATGCGGGAACGTTTCGGTGCCAAAAACCCGAGCTCCTGGATGCTACGTTTTCACACGCAAACTTCTGGCGTCGCGCTTACGGCGCAACAGCCTTACAACAATATTGTGCGTGTAGCCTTACAAGCATTAATGGCAGTTTTGGGTGGCACCCAGTCCTTGCACACGAATTCTTTTGACGAGGCCTATGCCTTGCCAAGTGAGCAGGCCGTCACTGTCGCGCTTAGGACCCAACAGATAATCGCATATGAAAGTGGTGTCGTCGACACTGTTGACCCCCTCGGAGGTTCGTACTACGTGGAGTACTTAACGAACGAAATCGAAGATAAAGCCGAGAGATACATTGAGCAGATCGATGGTATGGGCGGTGCAGTTGCAGCCATAGAAAAGGGTTTCATGCAGCGAGAAATAACAGAAAGCGCCTACCATCATCAGAAAGACGTAGAAGCCAGAAAAAGAATAGTGGTTGGAGTTAACGAGTTCAAGAGCGAAGAGGAAGCTCCAATCAAGCTTCTTCAGATAGATCCGGCAGTTGAAAAAGGTCTGGTGAGGCAATTAGACGAGATAAGGAGACACAGAAACAAGACCGAAGTAGATGAGGCATTGGGCGAATTGCGCAAGGCGGCTGAAAAAGAAAATGTGAATTTGTTCTTGCCAGTGCTTGGAGCAGTAAGAGAATATGCGACTTTGGGCGAGATCTGCAGCACCTTGCGCGACGTTTTCGGCGAGTACAAACCATCTTCAATATTCTAAGACACTACGACGAGGACATCACCCTCATTCACCGGTGAACCTTCGGCAATGATAACCTCCTGCACAACCCCTGACTTCGGTGCAGTGATCTCGTTTTCCATCTTCATAGCCTCAATAATACATAGAACTTGGTTTGCCTTGACTTCATCGCCTTTCTGGACCTTCACTTTAACTATCTTGCCTGTCATGGGCGCTGTTATCGCACCTTCAGTCGCGCTCTGCTTGTACCTGCTGCTCTTCCACGCCAGTGGCGGCGCAGGGGCAGACTCAAGGCTTGTGGTGGCTTGTCTCTTACCGGAGGCCCTAATCTCCACGTTAAAGAGAGCTCCTTCGACCCTGACAGACACGATTTTCCCTTGCTCAACCTTGGGCAGCTCGATCTCGTAGGTTTTCTCGTCTATTCTCATAGTGAAGGCATGTTCAGCGCCGATCCTGCTGGCTTGAAATTCCACAGTGTGAGACTTGTCGTCAACCTTTGCAATGAAGGTGTCTTTGCCCTTCTCTGCGAGTTCAACCTTGCGAGGTTTGCCGTCAATGGAAGTTTCGTAGGTCGGCATCTTACACACCTTGTCCGACAAGGTTCTGGCGACCTGCCAGAACCCACGTTGATATTGCTCCTTTGGCTCTCAGCAGCGTGAGTGCTTTCGAACCAGTAGGACATCTTAGATAGACAGCAATTGCTGCTGCCAACGCTGCAACTTCCTCCAGCTCTGCAAGATGCTCAGTCGAAATCGCAGTTTTGCCATCCTCCCGCTTGGCTTTTCGCTTTCTGAAAAAGTCCATCGCTGTTTGTGGAAAGAGCGCGTACGTTATCTTGTCTTCTTCAGTTTCTATGTACGGGGTCGCATCATCAGGTATCTTGTTCAGGATTGGCTCCAGGAGGTCGGCTGGTCTGAAGTTTATGGGTTGTTCATCACCGATGATTCTCTTCTGTATCTTCGGGTCAATTGGGGCTGGAGGTCTGCCGTACAAACCCTTGACATAATCTTTCACTTCTTTTGGAACAATGCTGTAGCGTTTTCCCGAAATGACGTTTAGGGCTGCTTGTGTGCCTACAAGCTGGCTGGTTGGCGTTACGAGCGGAGGATAGCCCAATTCCTTTCTGACTTTAGGTACTTCCTCAAGCACGTCGTTGAGTCTATCCAAGGCCTTTTGTTCCCGCAATTGCTCGAGCAGGTTGGAAAACATTCCCCCAGGAATCTGATGGAAAATTATCGAAGCATCAACTCGCTCAGCCTTGGGATCAATCAGCTTCAACGGATCATAGTACTTCTCGCGCAATACCCGGAAATACTGACTGATTTCGCTCAAAAGCTCCATGTCCAAACCTGTATCAAATGGTGTTCCCTTAAGTGCAGCAACAATTGATTCGACCGGCGGCTGGCTGGTCCCCCAGGCCAAGGGGGAGAAAGCAGTGTCAAGTATGTTGACTCCTGCTTCACAGGAGCGCAGATAGGTCATCATGACCATACCGCTAGTGCTATGACTGTGCAAGTGCACAGGAAGACCGACCTCCTTCTTCAGCGCAGTAATCAGTTCGTATGCAGGTTGTGGAGCCAGCATTCCTGCCATGTCTTTGATACAGATGGAGTCGCATCCCAACTCAGCCAGTTCCTGGGCGAACTCAACATAACGCTCAACCGTGTGAACTGGGCTAATGGTATAGCTAATAGTTCCCTGAGCATGCTTGCCAGCTTTCTTAACAGTTTTGATGGCGACTTCCATATTTCTGATGTCGTTCAAGGCGTCGAAGATCCTGAAAATGTCAATTCCGTTTTCAGCCGCCTTTTCCACGAATCTGACAACTACATCATCAGGATAGTTGTGGTAACCAACAATATTCTGTCCACGGAGAAGCATCTGAAGAGGGGTCCGCGCAATGCGGCTCTTAAGCTGACGGATTCGATCCCATGGATCTTCGTTCAAGAATCGTATTGCCACATCAAACGTGGCTCCACCCCATGCTTCAAGCGAAAAGAAGCCCACTTGATCCATTTTTTCGGCTATTGGAAGCATCGTGTCCGTCTTCATTCTAGTAGCGACCAAGCTCTGATGAGCGTCTCGAAAGGTCGTGTCTGTAATCTTGACAGGCTGGGCGGTCATAGGGTGTCACTCTCTATACGGGTGGTAATGAAAGACTGGACATAGGCGATATTAATCTATAATGGTATCTCCGCACAGTTATGGATATACAGATGCATTTCTTGACCCTAGCGTCTGATCCTCGGGTTTTTCCATAACAAGAAGACGTTGATTTGGCAGCAGAAAGGTCCTAAGACGCATGTTTGACTGTGCGTCTGGTCCAAGAATCATCATTGTTTGAAGGATGCGTGCGTTTCATCTTCGGGACGTCACGGTAGTTAGCGGATGCTAGTGTTTGTTTCAGGGTCCTCTTCGTATGCAATCGTCTTGAATTGGTTTATGGCCTTTCTAAGAAGGTTCTTGTCTACAGGGGGAACAGGTTTGATACGATTCCCTGAATCTGTAAAGTCAGTGTAGAATGCCGCTTGTCTCGCCTCCAAATCTGCGATTTCATCTGTCCTGAAATGCTCCTTTGAGTAGACTTGTCGTGAAAAAACACCTTTGCTAAGGGTTATGCATTCAAGGGGAAGACGCTCGATTGCAATGCCGAATTTTGCTGCGTGCTTTCTGAAGTCATCCTTGTATCTTATTCTGATCTTTCCACTAGATGGGCTATAGTGCCTTAATAATAGAAGCTTACCATACTCTTCCACCGCATATGCATAAAGTCCTGCACATATTGCTTCATTGCCTCCGTTTTCCAAGAGTCTCTCTGCGGATTCCAGCATTTTGACTACTCCATGAAGCGTTTCTTGCGTCATTTTTTTCCATAGTTCTTCTGTAATCTCCAGAACCCGAACCCATCCTTTCTTGTCCTTCAGCATGTAAGGCACATCGTAATATTGCATCTATGAGAGGAATATTTGGTTTATGGATAAAGGCTTAAGGTGGGAGTACGCTGAGCACCACAAAACGAAGCTTGCGGACATTGGGGATGTGAAAAGGAAGCTTTGAATACGTAGGCAGACGTAACGGGCGTGCAGTCTCATAGGGTATGTAGAGTGTAACGCACTCGCAAGTGGGGACATCTCCCGCAAAGTCCCTATTTCTTTCTTGAGGAATGATTGCAACTAGCGCATGTTCCATTTCAAGCAGCTTTTCGCGGAAATGAAGTAAGAGAAATCTAACAAGTGCTTAGATCCATGATCTTAATAGATTGCTAACGATGACCATGGCTACAATCTCCACTATTTGTAGCACTGTTGAGAGTGTTGGTCGGCTTTTGAAGGTCTGCAAGAGCTTCAACTTTGTCTCGGCCTCAATGAGCTTCTTGCGATTCACTTTACGCTTGAGGGCATACTCGAATTCTGCCCTTATTTTCTGGTCAGCCCGGCTCTTTGCCGTTGAGACAAACTCAAAGAGTTTCACCAACGAAAAAAAGAAAAAGCCAACGAAGAAAATTATGTATGTCCAGTTCACGTAGTTCGACCAACGAGCCGCAGCAGCTTGACCGCTCTCTTGAAGGCTAACTGAAGCGAGCGTCAAAAAGGGCACAAGCAACAAACCTGATCCCGTCAACAACCAAAACGTGTTCAACAACCGTTCAGCGGGCTTGAGACAGTTAGGGTCGTATACATTAATAGTAGCTTTTACGTCGTCCGAAGTAAGCCATAGAAGCATAGTGGTTGTTACAACTGTGAGTCCTCCAATTACTGCCAGGAAACCGTATATCAAGCCTCCTGTCAACTTGTATGTAACGTAAGTAAGCGAGGTGGGTGGGTAAGAAATCGGAAAGGCGGCCGACTTATTCCACGGGGTTTGAACATAAAACGTGCAACGAGACGGTATGTTGTCCTGAGCGTCTACCCAGTAAGTCACGGTAGCAGAAATGACTATTCCAGCGACCAGAAGAACTAATGACAGTTTGTCGATCGAACGAATTGTGTTTTTAACTTTCTGTCTGAAATGTGGCTTAGAATCATAGTCGATGATTTGGGCCAAATCGGAAAGAGCGTTTAGGTTCTTGTAGTGCAAATACATTGAAATGTAAATCCATGAAAGAGCGAAAAACATAAACGCCTTTCCCGCTACATCGTTGCGAACATAGCTTCCAGCCCCCACAATCATCTGATAGTAGGTTTCCAGACCTATGAGAAGTAGGGCCAGAGTTATCGCGCCTTCGCCATGTTGGCTTATGTGTAGCTTTCTCAACCATCCAACTCGTCCTAAGCGCTCCAAGAGATATGAAAACCATGCAACATTCCATTTAAATGGATAAACAATGCATACTACAAAAAGTAGAAAACCTGCAGTGAACACAATAGCAGAAGAAATAGTCGCCCACTGGTTGAAAAATTGAAGTCCAATCCATCCTAACACGACCCCTGGAACCCCACAGAGAAAGAACACGAGAACAGCAGACTTTATATGTTTGCGGTCTACTGGCCGATACATAAGTCGTTCTTCCACAGATGGATTTTCATATCCTCTCTGAGGTATAATATAGGAACATGCCTATATGCTTGACCACTTTTTGTCTCAATCCTTCAACCTGGAAATCCCGCGGATTTTCCTTGCTTCGAATGTCGAGTCCCTCTGCGCGCGCTTAAGCGCCGTGCTAGGTTATTTCCTTTATGAGAGAAGTGAGTTCATCCAGTTTGTCTGCGGTCAGTAGCTTGTATGATGTAATTCTGCTGTTCTTTAGGGGTATGATGCTGTTTATTGATTCCTCCAAAACTTTCCACTGTTGAGGCTTTGATGTCTTTTCTTTCACAAGTTTTGAAGTGTCAACTATCTGAATGAATGTAACAGAATCATCCATTCCGATAGTCTCATTCTTTTTAGAAGTGTGAATGTAGTAGTTAGCCAAAGCTGACGTTAGGAATTTTCCACATACCTGTGTCGGTTTGACATTCGATTCCTCAATCTCGACAATCATTTTGATCTTATCTTCCTTCAGTATGAGAAGGTCGACGTTGCAGTACTCTGTTTTTCGGGACTTCTGTGCAGTATTAAATAGAGGAATGCGCTGGTCTCCGCCGCAAGCCTCGTCTCTTATCAAACTATGAGGTGGCAAGGCGCTTTCGATTTTGTCTGCTATGATTTTGTGCAAAGGATGAATTTTCCTACTCATAATACATCAAGGTAATAGTGCGACAGGTTCTCAATTTAAAGTTTCCAGACTCCTATTCTTTTTGGCATGTTGCCGCGAGGGATGGGGTTTGCACCCGGGGTCAGATGGCGATGCCACTGCTGTCCGATTATCTCCCGCAAATCCCCTTTTTTCTATTTGACTGAGGCGTTCACTGGAAACAAGGTCGCCCCTTTACACTTGTCGAGGGTTGGGTTTGAACTCAAGACAAGTGGTGAGATCTCTCGCAACTTCCCCCTTTTTTCGGGAGTTTGTTTGTCTTTGCAGGAATTCATGCTCGGAGGTGAATAATGATGGAAACGCGAGAAGTCATCAAGTGTCCTCAGTGTAGTAGTCAGCGGGTGTACAAAGACAGTATCCGTTACACACGTTTCGGGCAGGTGCAGCGCTATCTGTGCCGTAACTGCTATTATCGATTTTCATGCTAGGAAAACCCTGCGACTCGTTCGTGTGAAATCCCGCAGATCCCTTTGCTCTGCTGTTTTCATAACTCAATGCCACACTCTAGCGAGGTTGCCCTATTTCCACAGCCAATGGAGACGTCTCCCGCATCTCCCTTTTTTTTTCATTTTTAGCGAATGCGCGATCTGATCAAACGATGCGTGTTAAGGCAGTCACTCCGTATCTAGAGGTTTTCAACAGCGCGTTCGCATTTGTTTGGCTGGCCTGAAATGTTGCATTTGATGCTATGCGAGCTCCATCTGACTCTTTTCAATGCGAATAGAAGATGCTTTCATAAAGCATTTATACCAAACCGTCGCTAACTGGTTCTACAGAATGAAAGGAGAAAAGAAAGAATGAACAAACTGTCAATGGCTACGCTGATAGGCATGCTATGTTTGTCAATGTTCTCAGTTTTCACAATTCATAGGGCAGTGTCGTCGTCTTCCCAGGAACCCATTTTGGAATGGGAGAGAACATATGGAGGATCGTCTGCAGACTTTGCAAGTGCTCTCATTCAGACGATGGACGGAGGGTACGCAATGGCTGGTCGTAGAATGAGCGGCGGAGGCTGGGATTTTTGGTTCTTCAAGGTAAATGCTACTGGGGATGAGCAGTGGGAAAGAACCTATGGCGGATCTAACGCTGCTGCATATTCTTTGGTGCAGACGGCTGACGGCGGATACGCGCTTGCAGGCTACACGAATGACGGCTATATTTGGCTGGTTAGAACCGATGCTGACGGCAACTTGGTTTGGAGCAAGACCTATGGAGGAACGTATCGTGAGCAGGCCTACTCGCTGATCCAAACGCGTGACGGCGGATTTGCAATGGTGGGATTTAGACATCTGGGAGGCTCTAGTCCGTATGACTTCTATTTTCTCAAAACAGATGAAAACGGCACTGAGCAGTGGGGCAGATCTTTTGGGGATTTGGGAGACGATGTTGCCCGCTCGATAGTTGAAACAGCAGATGGCTATGCTATTGCAGGGTATAAAGACGCCAAGTATTTTTGGCTTGTCAAAACCGATACGAATGGTGTTGAAATGTGGAACAAGACCTATGGGGAGATTGGAAGCCAAAACGCATACTCCTTAGCCACAACCAAAGATGGTGGATACGTCATTGCAGGGTGGACAGAGTCTCTTGGAGCGGGCGGCAAGGATTTTTGGCTTGTCAAAACAGATACTTATGGAAACATGATGTGGAACAAGACTTATGGCGGGCATTACGACGAATGGGCACATTCGGTGATCCAGACGGATGACGGAGGATACGCCCTGGTTGGTTACACGGATTCCTTTGGTGCCAGTGGTCATGATTTCTGGCTTGTCAAAACAGACGAAGACGGTAACGTTCAGTGGACCTCAAGATACGGAAAAGAATATGACGACTACGCTTACTCAGTGATCCAAACCAATGACGGAGGTTATGCCATAGCTGGAGGGGTTGCATTGTACAGCCCTATCCCTCCGGATGCCTGGTTGATAAAACTTGCACCGCCTATTTCTTGGGACTACGTGTTCAAGGACACAAAACGAGGAACGATGTTGAAGATTAGCACTGATGACAAGTATTTCCAGTTTGTTGCTCCTGGGAAGGATTTTGGAGTCAAGTACGATCCAAAGATGTTCGTCAAACGTGGTATTATCATCATATGCTATGGAGATGCTGAAATGCGCTTGACAGCTATTGCTGTTGACGGAGACTTTGATTTCTGCAGTGCAGTTGCATATGACAAGCAAACGAAGAAAACCTACTTACTTATTGACAACCCAAACTTGCGCGGTTGCCGCCCCGAATAAGAGCATTACACGGAACAGGAAACAAACCCTCCTTCTTTTTCTCATTCATCTGTCGGACTCCAGAACAGGCAGACTTTTGTCTGCATAAGGAAACCGCAGATCTTGATTAGGCCTGCAAGCTTGTTCAGATCCGCTGCCATAACCTGTTTCGTATAGCGCGCGCTTGGGCCAAGGTGGGAATCGTATGAATTCGTCGTTGTTTGGGTTTGGTTTGGTTGGATAAAACTTTACCCCTCCCAAACCCCAAAAGTCAAGATACTCAATTGCTTTCCGCTTTGAAACTTGAAGTAAAACTCAAATGAAAGGTCAAGGTAAATAGAGCAAGAGGAAAGCTCATGGATAAAACGTGGGTCGTCATGTGCCCTAAGTCGGATAGTGGCAATCACACAAATCTGAGGCAGGGTTGGTCACTTTTCAGAAATGAACTTGAGAGCATCGGGAGCGATTATTCTAGCCCAAAAATGATGTGCACGGTATGTGGAAATAAGTTCAGTCTTCATCAAGGTGTAAGGGAAGCATTCACATCTGACCTTGCCATAGACTACTTTCTTCATAATGCAAGTGAACGCGGTGCAATAGAGGTTGAAGTCGGTAAGGTTTCCAATGTTTCTTTTGCCGAGCCTTTTGAGGGTAGTCCAACAATCAATTTAACACCCCATTTCAATGTTCATGCTGCTTCAGCACATGTTTCGGCATCTGGATTTACCTTGCTTAGTTGCTCCAGTAGCGGCGAGGAAAGTAAAGGAAGCATAGACTGGTATGTATCTGGAAACCGTGCATGCGACCCCGTTCCGATTTGGAGAGGGCTATTATCAAATGCCAAAGAACATCAACTTCGAAAAAACTTTAGGTCGGAGATTGTTGAGCTTGAATCTGCGATTGAAGTGTTCATTGGCGAGTACTTAGGCAAGAATCTTAAGACAAAGCTTAGGCAGGAGACAATTGATTGGCTACTTAGACTTAGTGTGGAACAACAAACGGAAATAGGTTTTGTTGAATTGATGGGGCGACCATTAAGAGAAATATGCCGAACGGAATATCGCAAATGGCAAGAATCAGTTAAAAAAACGAGAAATAACATAGTTCACCGAGGTACGCAAGCAACTCCAGAACAAGCAAGAGAAGCACGAAAAGCAACGTTTGACCTCGTGACAAAAACCGATAGTTCAGCAATCGAACATTTTCAAATGCAGGTAGAAAGCATACGGATTGACCGTCCTAACATAGTCTTTGGAACTGCAGTGATTAAAGCAGACGAGACGCAGACCACTGTAAAATTTGCCTGATAGACAGATTCACATTTTCGATGAAACAGAAGTTGTCGGACGATTCTTCACATGAAAAAGGGTTCAACTAATTGAACTTTTTTCCCAATACAGGAAATGGATCGATCTAGGAAATCTCCTGATAGCGCGCGTGGCGCGCACAGTTGATTAACCAAAAGTCGCGCATTCTGGGAAATAAGAAACAACACAAAGAGAACAGTATCTCGCAAAGAATCTCCTGCCGATGGAATAGGAAATCCATATCGGTATTTTGACCATCACATTTGATTTGGTACCCCCTGCTAATTGCGCTCCCCAAGAAACCGAGAAGGAGTAGACATCGTGTTCACAATTCTTCTTTTCGACTTGCTGATTTGTGCTCATCAGTTGCGAGTTCTTCTTGATTTTTCTCACAAAGCGCTTGAACCTCCATCGGCAGTAGTCACTGCAATACCTACGTATATCGTTCGGGTGGTATTGTTTGTGATAAAATTCCCGTCTGTGCCACTTGCAAACACCTTTTTTCCATGTGAAAGGTCTCGGTTCAATCTTTTCGTTTATAGCGATGATCATTTCCCACAATAATGGTTTTGTTGCTCTCGTTCCTTCAACTGGTCGAAAAACAAAACACGAGCGGGCCCACTGGTCAGGATTCACCTTTCTATCCCATTTGCCGCAATAGTTTTTGTGATAGTCTTTATCGTCTATGTCTTCCCATTTGAACCAGTTGCGCTCAGAACAGCTATGGAAATATCAATGCGAATGTGGAGCGGTGTCTTTTATCATCTTTTTTCTTTGATGGAAACGCGGGTCAGGAGTGCTAGGATCTGGCAGCCTGTTCGCGTATAGAGGATAGCTCCATAAGGCAATTAAACGCAGTAGCGTCGTATCTCTAGTGTTCTGCTGATCTTGAAGTATTCGCGTCTACGCATCATCTAAGCCTTTCTTGCAGAAAAAAGGTAGGGGGTAGGGGTCAAAAAGTATTAGACCTCGACTTGGTTTTGCATGATGGTATGTCAACTTGCCAGCATCACCGCGGGCTCAGACGCCATCTCTACGCTTGCATATAGGGCTGGAGCCGTTGCCCAGAAAACATCATCATGCAGGCTCTGAGGATGATAGAAATGGTTTTCACCCGACCTTCTTAACTCATATTTCTCAACATTGAGCTCGGCTAGGAAATTCAGCTTCTTGTTTGATGATATCTGCAATTCGCAGTGAGGATAAGAAAACCTGCCATTAAGGAGTCGCTGCTTGAGCGGCTGCTATAGTGGTAGGTTGGAGTGCTTTCTCGATGGACGACTTTCGCGTTTGGTGGCTAGCATTTCTAAGGCGCTGATTAGTTTAGGCCTAGTTTCAGCTGGTACTATAACCTCGTCTATGTAGCCCTTTTGTGCAGCCACGTAAGGACTTGCGAATTTCTGGCGATATTCGCTCACGAGTT
>CAZDNV010000034.1:0-18459 GCA_964506875.1 uncultured Candidatus Bathyarchaeia archaeon | reverse complement strand
CACCCAGATACTTGGCGACCTGGACGACGAGGGTCATTTGGTGGCCGCCACGGAGGCGAGTGATGCCGATGGGACGGTCACCGTTCATTGTCCATCCCTCTTCTTGATCTCATCCAGATAAAGTCGGACAGCGGTCACGACCAATTCCGACCTGGAGGCGAAGCGCCCCTGTCTCACCAGACCGTCTATATCATCTACGAGCTTCGGTGGAAACCTCACGTTGACGTAGACCTGTTCTCTGGCTCCTTCGATTCTACGGGACATACCGCGAAATACCAATGTGTTACATAAGTTTTACACTTTGCGCTTGCCTTGCAAACGCTTATATATTGCACAGATACTTTACACTACTCGATGGAAACGGTTTATGTGAATGTCCGGTTCAGAAAAGCCGAGGCCGACCTCATGGACCAACTAGTGGAATCAGGCAGAGCGATGAGCCGTTCTGATCTCGTTCGCTATGCAGTGAGGCGCTATTTCATCGACGGGGAGGCGAAGACTGCATGAGTCCTCTCACGACTTTAACAGGGATTGAATCTTCACCTAGCCAGATGGTCCGCGACGGTCTCCCAAATATCAACTTGGACTATGGAAAACTAGGAAATGATTATGCAAGGCAATTCGGCATCTGGCTATTCGTTGGCGGCCTCTGCCTCTGTTTCGCAGTCATCATCCTGGGCCTGATCGGAGGCGTCATCACATGAGTCTCAACCCATCGGGATCCCCCAAACCCACACCGGTTCCTCCCGGGCAAGTTCAGTCCCCCGATGGGCCTTCTTCTTCACGATCAACCAATGCCGGGGCGCAAGAGTGCATGATTCCATCCCTTAAGGGCGATAGACCTTCCCTTGCCCCGGCTCCCTCTCATGCGGTCGTATGTTCGGGCAAGCTTGAGCCGGTCTGCACCTTCAAGGGCGTCGTCCTATGGAGTTGCCCGAGATGCGGAGCGCAGGAAGTACGGAAGGCGATACAATGAACGAACCATCGTCTTTCTTCACTGCGCTTGAGATCCTGGGCATCCAGCGCCTTAATCAGTATTCCCGCTCCAGAAAATGTGTGCGTGTGCGCGATACCGGAAAACCAAGACTAGACACCCAGCAGCAGCAAAACAGGCCCCAAAAAAATGTGTGTGTACCTCTTTTGCCCGTGCGTTAGCCGTTGTCTCTAGTTTTGGTCATCGAAGCACCTCCAGTTGAAACTAGACTGAGCTAACGCCACGACCATATCCACCAGGCGTTAGAGATAGGTCTAGTTTCTAGGGTACGCACATACACACAAACTCTGGATACGAACCTTCGGGTGATAGATTGGACTTCAGGAAATGGTATCCGGAGATCGAGGAAGATCTCAAAGCAAGGGTGCATAGGAATACCCACGGGGACCTCTGCATTCACGAAGACGCCATCAGGGAGGTCCTGGTGCAGAGGATGGGGATAAGTTGCCTCCGAGCCTTGAAGGAGAAGACCAAGGCCCTGGAATACGCCAAGAAGATAAGGCGGAACGACTCGGGCTCTAGATCATACTTTTGGTGCGACGGTGCAGACTTCGAGGAGGAGCTGAAGACCCCAGAGGAAGTGACCTCCGCCCTCGTCAAGATGAAACAGGCGGTGAAGCCATGATCCGCCTGCGCGAGAACCGTTGCCAGGGTTGTGGCCGTTTCATTCGCGAAGGACGGAAATTCTGCCTGGTGTGCCGTCCCCGAGTCAAAGACCCATGGAGGAAGACGGCATGACCGGCCACAACCGCACGACCCCGAAGAAGGGCCATCCTAATCATATGGTCGTTCCGATCTGCCAGGACTGCGGCCTCCCGATCTACGCCTACCGTATCCGCGATCAGAAGCGCTGCCGTCCCTGCTGGACCAAGTATTCAGCAGACTGGAAGCGCCTGGACAACGCCAGAAGAAAAGCGCGAAAGAGGGCGGAGGCGAGCGAATGAAGTTCAAGAAGAAAGCGTCAGAGGACGATATGTATTGCATCGCTATAATGAATCTTATTTTTTCATGGGTGCTTGGGTTCGCGTTGACCATGTTGACAGGCAATCCGATTTTCATTGTTATCTTATTTATTTATGCCGCTTTCTTGACAATACTTCAATGGTCAATAGATGGACTTAAGAACATATATCTGGAGGATGAGAAATGAAACCCGACGCCAAGGACTCGCTCATCCGCCAACGGGCCAGGATACGAGCCCTCATCCACGACTACAACTCCAGGCTGATGTTCGAGCCCGGAATGAGCCCCCTCATGGAATGCTACCGGGAGTTCGTCGACGAGCTGGAAGCGATATTGAAGGTGTGGTGAATGAGCGACCAATTCACTCCATTATTTGCCTTGATGACCGGTTGCCTAGGTTTCTTCTTCTTTTCGATAGCAACATGGGAACACGATTTCCTGGGGATTGTCATCGGCCTTGCGCTCCTCTTGTTCGCCTTCTGGATTAATGGACAGGATTATTTTTGGTGGCCGAATCAGGCCGAGGACAGGATTGCAGCCATGAAAAGGTGGGAAGAGGAGGAGGAGGAGAAATGACCACCGAACGAGAGGAACGGACTAAATGGTTAGAAATTTGGATACCGCCCGGTTGGACCGATGATGCTCGGATTCAATTCTGGGATGGAGAGGATTGGGGGCATGAATGTCATTTTGACAGTTTCGACCTTCAATCCATTCCACGTCACACCGACGCGGAGCACGACGAACGCAATGAGGAAATAGTTCTACTGGCGGCACTGGTCACCGAACTCAAGGCGAAGCTGGAACTTAGAGCGATGCTAGCTGAGCGGTTTTGTTCTAGCTGTGAAAGAACGCTGCCAGACAGTGCAGGATGGCAGTGGGATGGGGATGCGTGTGAGGGAACTTGCCCAGAATGCACCATTAAATGGATGAGTGCCGAACTCGAACAGACCATGGCGAAGTTGGACGGTGCAAATATGGCCCTTCTTGTTTGTGTGGAATCAAATGATAATCTCCGCGCCGAACTCGCCCGATTGAAGGAGGACGCGCCGCCGGTGATATATGATTCAAATGCAAAGATGTGGATACTGGCGGGGGCTGTTTTGCTTAGGAATCAGGCAGGAGAATTGTTAGGTATCGTCAGGGCGAGTGATTATTATGAGAAGGACCGTGAGAAGAAATGACGCGGATCGAAATACCATTCAGATACGATATGGCAGAAGCAGCCATAGCAGGAAACAAG
Organism: uncultured Candidatus Bathyarchaeia archaeon; assembly: GCA_964506875.1. Lineage (GTDB taxonomy): Archaea > Thermoproteota > Bathyarchaeia > Bathyarchaeales > Bathycorpusculaceae > CAZDNV01. The sequence goes on along the minus strand of CAZDNV010000034.1, from coordinate 15,259 downwards.
TCTGCCACCAGTCGCAATGTGAAGTACGGAGAGCCGGGAGACACATTCTTGGTGTGGGGGACAGAGTTCGTCCTGATCAATGTTACTCCTCAATACCTCAATACTGTGGCCGAGGCCCGATACCGGGAAGAGGGCTTCGACTCGCCCGGGGCGTTCATCCAGGTTTGGAAGGAGTTGCATCCCGTAAATGGATGGGAGCCACATAAACGGATTTGGTTTCATGAGTTCAAGCGATCCGGAGTCTGAGAAGAAATGATGATTGGCACGGTCCAGCCTCGAAGGTGACAAATGAGAATCCTTCTGATTGATGCTGATTCAACGATCCCGAACCTAGCATTGATGAAATTGAGTGCGTGGCATAAGGCACGGGGCGATATAGTCAGCTTCTCAGAGCCAGACCCAGATAGGATATATGGCTCGATCGTCTTCAAGAAGAATCGTCATTTGCTTTCAGGAATACAGTCATTCTATCCCGATGCGGAGATCATTCTAGGTGGATCGGGGTTCGACTTAAAGAGCCAGCTTCTTCCAGAGGTCGAGGCGTTTTGTCCAGATTACTCATTATATGAGATGGATTATTCGCTTGGATTTACTTCTAGGGGTTGCCCGAATCATTGTTATTTCTGCTGGGTTCCTGAGAAAGAGGGAAAATACAAACGCTGGCATCACCCCGCGCTGTGGGTAAGGCATAAGAAGGCAAAACTTCTGGACAACAACTGGTATGCTGATCGGGATTGGTTCTTCCAAATGAGCAATTGGTTTATTGAGCATGATGTGGCGGTGGATCTAACGCAAGGGATGGACATCCGATTATTAACGCCAGAGATCGCCAGCCAGTTAAGACTCTTGAAGTGGTGCGCTTCTATGCACTTTGCGTTTGATGATGAAAAATATACCCAAGCAGTGCTAGATGGTATTCAAACCATGAAGAAAGAAGGCATGGAGAAGACCCTTCGTCATAAGGTTTTCTTCTACGTCTATTGCCATGACGATGCCCATTATGAAAGTGCGGTGGCAAGATGTCGCCTACTCAAAGACCACGGGACGAGTGCCTTTGTAATGTTCAACTGTGAGAATCGAAGCACCCCAAGGGTGCGCCATCTTCAGAGATGGGCCAATCGCCCATGGGCATATTGGTCTTTCGATATTGCCGACTATGACCGGAGAGTGAAAGCATGACACGATTTGCCATAAAGGAGGACAAGTAGATGTTGATTGTAGTTACACCCGCTGATACTTGCAGCCGCTGTGGAAGCAACTCGATGAGACACGCAGAACGGAAGTATGATTACATAACCAGAGACGGAAAGAAAGCCACTGCTCAGGAGTTTGCTATCCTCTGTGATTGGTGCGGTGAGATGGTGGGTGCATTGGAAGTCTATTCATACCGTAATTGGCAAGTGCCATCTTCTCGGCGCTTAAGTGACAAGAAGGAGGGGTAGTATATAAACGGCGAAGAGAAAGGCGACCCGGAAGAGGCGGAAACCGACGAGGAAGAAAGAAAGGTGACATCCGGGCTGATCATCCCGAAGATACTCACCTACGACGAGATCGACCGCTTCATCCTAGCTATCGAGGACATCGAGGACTCGGTAGCTTGCCGGACGATGCTCTTCGCCGGTCTCCGTGTCAATGAGGCCTGCGAGCTGCTAGTCAAGGACTTCTCCAAAGAACAGGGGGCGGTCTTCGTCCGGCAGGGCAAGGGGAGCAAGGACCGTTGGTCGCCTCTCGATATAGCGACGCTCTCCCTGGCACATTGCTACGCCAAGAGCATCGGCAAGTTCGATGACGATCCTATCTTCGTCCGATCCAAGCGCACCCTCCAACGCCACGTTGAGGACATCTACGCCAAGGCGAACATCACCTGGGGTCCGACCTGCCATACCCTCAGGCATACCTGCGCGACCTGGCAGCTCGACAAGGGCATCCCTCTTGAGGTGGTCAAGAACAATCTGGGCCACTCATCGATAGAGGTCACGCAGATCTACCTCCATCTGAACATCAAGCAGCGGTCCAGGATCTATACGGATGCGACGAGGTTTGGAATATGAAGGTTAACCGCGATAAATACTGGTGGATTACAAAATTCAAGTTCATCGATATGTATGGTGGTAAATGCGCTTGCTGTGGGGAGGATAATCCTCAGTTTCTTTCTCTGGACCATGTTGAGGAAGATGGGAAAGAGGATATACTGGCGTTCAAGATGAACCGATACCAACTCTACAAGAATGCAACCGCTTCATACCAGTCCGAGAAATATCAATTACTTTGTTATAATTGCAACCTAGGTAAGAGTACTAATGGTGGTGTTTGCCCTCACAGAACTGGAAGGTTGCATAATTATTCGAAGCTGAGAGAGGACCAATTACAGAAAGGGGGGACTGACTCTGGCGAATCGTAAGGAACTCCTTTTCCTCGGCCCCTATTGCCCGGTCCTTGGTCGTCGCCTTCTTAGAAGATACTATCAGAAGAACTATCTTTGCGAAGGATGCGGCTGGCGATGCCCTGACCAACAGAAAAGTGCATGGACCAGGCTATTCGAACGCATAAAGAGGTCAAAACTCCTGGAGTTACGACGCTAAAAGCCTTCGGGATTGCCGTCAGAGATGAGATAAAGGCGTTTTGGCCATAAAAGTCCCGTCTTTCTCACTTCTGCATCAATCTTGTTATCCTTGCAGAAATTTCTAAACGCCTCTCTCTGTTCCCTGCTCAATTGATCGCTCCTGAGCTTAACGTAGGTATAGGATTGCATCAAACCACTCCCATCAATGGATCTGTGAGTTTTTGAATACCAATCAGCCGTCCATCCATCGGACAATAGTAATATCTAGCGAGATCGCCAGAGAGCATTATCATCTGACTGGTATTACCATGCCAATCTCCACCAGGGCATTGATAATCAATGCCATTCTGGAGTTGATAGGAGGTGCCGCCTATCTGAAACTCGGGCCAAACGAAGAATAGCAGAAGCGCACCCAGAATGATTGCAAGAACGACCGCAGATGCTATAATGTGATTCGGTCGTCCATTATTATTGTGGGTCATTTTAAAAGATAACGGAAATTCTGTCCATTCTTTATACCAAGCATGATGCGCTTCTCTTTCAATCGCATGGAGTTCTTTCAGTTTCATCAAATCTTGTTCCATATCAGATCACCCTGTAGTAGACCGCAAAAAGCTTCTGGCCGGTGCGCCTGACGAAATATTTCTTCATCATGGTCCTGCACTTGATCGGCATCTTCTTCATCTCATTGCGCATCCTGGCCGCCTCCCACAAGGAAGTTGACACGATATTCAGTTCAAAAGCACCGATCTGGCGAGGGACCTCTTCCGGCCATTCCTCTTTAGGCATCATTAATATTGCATATTGCGTTACTTATTTAAGTAGTTAAGCATATCACGTTAGGATCACGATGGATAAGGTGCTTTTCATTCGCAAGGATGGGGTTTGTCGTGTTGAGAACCTTCGCAAGTCCGTTTTTCTATGGGAGGGGGACGACGGATATCATCCCCGAGATGCAGTCTTCCGGCATAGGCGTAGGCAGTTGCCAGCCATCACCATTTACTGGGAGGGAATAGTCAATGCCGAAGGCGCTCCATTGACCAAGGACTCCGTGAATGCCGACATAGCTATCATTGAGATGATCAAGATGGCTATGAAGCGATACGCCATTTCAACCAAATTTGGTCGAATGTTCGAGTGGCTTACCTCTCATATCCCGCATATGGCCATTGGCGCGGTCATCGTTTATTTCATTTACAAACAGGTGATGGGATGAAAGACAGATCCCCGAATACCCGCAAACCATTTAATGAGTTCTTCGCCCTGGTCACTGAGAATCAGGAGAAAATGGTCGTGGTCGACGGGACCGGCATTCCTATATTGAAAGATACCAACTATGACATTCTTTCGGTCGATATCCAGGAAAAGACATTCACTTATAACGGCCAGACGTTCAACATCAAACTGAGTTCATTTTTCAAGCTCCGGGGCTGGGATCCCGTCCAGCAACCGCTCAAATCAAAATGGGAAAAGTTGGCCCGGTTCTTGAAGTCTAAGAAGATGGCTTTGGCCATTTATCGGGAGGGTGTGTCTGATCCATTGACATTTGCCTTCAAGCAGAGCGAGATCACATATGAGCCGAAGCAGAGCCCGATGATGCTCAAAGCCCTCACCCAACAGGACCTTTGGAACAGGGCCATCAAGAGCATACTCTCCAAGGCCAAGACCTCAAGAAAGATGCTTCTGATTTTCGCCATAATAATTGTCCTAGTCATAGTCGCGTTCATTTTCCTAAAAGGAGGTATCTAGGATGCCTGGACCGGACCCAAAAGCAGCACTTACAGAATTTCTGACGAGAGTCGGTGGACCGAAGAACGAGAATATAGAACTTGCCAGCGATTTCCCGACGAACGACGTCATCCGATCTCAGATGTTCGACTGGACCATCGGCCATGAGCTGGGTATCCCATTCCTTACGAATCGCGCTGACCGATTGGCTAAGACAATGGTCTCCTGGGAACGGAAGGGGAGGGAAGAGGCTGTAATTGGTATGGGCCAGTTGAGTGAACTAAGAAAGATGTTTTCCGGTCCAGAAGGCCAAAATCTCAAAGAAAAGCTGGGACTTTGAAATGAAAGAAGAGGAAGAAGAACCGGCATCTGAAGTAGTCATCGTCAAGCCAGGAGAAGACCTAGTTACCATAACAGCCATGGGTCGTGAACTTATTCTTCATGCCGTTGATTATCATAGTTATGTGAATAACGAAAAGAGATCCGTTGAGGGCAATCTCTTTGATGAAACGGGACAACGATATTTTGCCGACCAGCTGCTATCGGATATCGGGGGGGGATATTCGCCTATAGTCATGGTGACAGGGAACGAGGGCGCTGGAAAATCCACATATGTTTTGACTCAGGCTCCACTGGTGAGTCCGTCATTTAGCATCGATGACGTATGTTTCACCACTAAGGATTTTGTAGATCGGAATAGAATCAAATCTAAGGGAGAGTCCATCGTTGATGATGAGGCTGGACATGGATTATTCAAACAGGAATGGTATAATTCATGGCAAAAAACGGTTTATAAGCTGGCCCAGGTCCAGAGAAAGCGTCAGGTGATATGGTGGTTGGTCATCCCACATAAGGACGACCTGAATAGCAATTTCCAACGTCGCCGTGTTGATTATTGGGTTGATATATATACTAGGGGGAGAAAGAAACAGCGTGGATATGCGGAAGTCTGGCAAGGGGCAAAGAACAAATGGCAGAAATCAATTTGGTGGAATCCATTGATAGCATTTACCTTTTCACCGCTTAAAGGCAAACCGTGGGATGATTACAATGTCCGAAAAGACGTATTCATCGAAGGCGCATTAACGGGCGCGCTGGATCTGGATAAATACAGTGCAAGATATGTCAATCAGAGGAACAAGCTGGCGAAAACCTTGCACGATGGCCACAATGGAAAAGATGGTTGGACGATGCAAGAAATCGGTGATAGGCTGGGAGTTACTCGTATGGCTGTTTCTAAGATGATAGGTAATGCGATACTCGAGGAGAAATATGGTCAAACACAATCTTCAGGAGATGAAACTGGAGATACAGTCTCAGGTTGACGACTTCATTGAGTCTTACTTATTCGACCTGACCCTGATCAGCATAACGGCTGGCCTATGGATCTACTGCTGGTATTGCGCTCAATCAGGAATGAGATATATAACTACCGGGATGTGGATGTTCACCACATGGGGACTTACCCTTCTCTTGCTGACCTATTACGGGACTAAATTCTTGCTATTTGTAAACCGTCTTCTTAAAAAGTATTTAAAGATTTAACCTAATGTAATATGGAAATCAAAAGTTTACAGTTTACAGCTATCTTGTTTTTCTAAAAGATTTTCACTTATCTTTATAGTGTTAACATACTGTGAAACGATAACCGGGTGTTTATATTCAATTTCGGTTAATATTAATACCAATAACGTTACTACCTTAACTAATGAAGTCCCCTCGGTTTGGGGGGAGGTGATTAAAACGCTAGACAAGTTGAGAAAGCTCAACGATCACGGTGAGCTGCACATCAAGGGTTTGATCCTTATGGCGGTCTTCGTCCTGGTTGCCATGCTGATATTCCCAATCGTCAACACCCAGGTAAATACCGTCGTGGCCGACCCCAACACTTCCACTGACACCGCAACCATCGCTGGCATCGTTCCGATCTTCTATATGTTGGCCGTGGTCATCGCAGTGATCGCCTACGCTCTGAAGTCCTTCGATGTGATCTAAACGCACACATTTTCAAGGTGGTCGCAAGACCACCTATATTTTTTATACAAGTTAAGCAAATACCTTTATATGCGCGCGCTATCCTCTAAATTCCTTGCTATCGCAGTCGCCGCTGCCATGCTTATGACCGGATTCATGGTCATCTCGAGCCCTGCAAAGGCTTCGCCAGACGAATGGGGCGTCGATTGGCTGGACGGCTTCCAATGCCGGAAACTGCATGAAATAGGCCCATCTGCTGGAGCTGGGACCGATTACAATGTAGGCATCAAGGTCTATAATGGAACCGGGACCGATGGCACAGAGACCGTTGCTGGCATAGAGTTCGGCAAGGTTTATGCCAATCTTTCGACCTGGGATCTGGGCGAGATACGTTTCACCGCTTCGGATGGTCTGACCATTCTGCCTTTCTGGAAGGAAAATTATACGGCCAATGTAAGCGCCAATTTCTGGGTTAGGATCTCAGCTGACCTGGATACCGTGCTGACCACCATCTATGTCTATTGGGGCAATCACTTGGCTATTGATGGATCGTGCGGTGAAGCTACATTCCAATTCTATGACCACTTTTCCAATCAATACTGGAAAAAAGATGGAATAGTCATTCCATACCCAAATTCGGATTGGCATTATACTGAACCAACCATAATATATGAAGATGGTCGCCGGATATTGACCTCTGGCGTTGGTCCAGTCTTCAAGTTATGGTATCGGGCGCAGTATTGGACTGGCGGCACATATAACGCATGGATTCGTTATTGCGAATCAGAGGATGGTATGACTTGGACAAGTCCAGTCGTTTGTTTGACAGCTGATCCAGATCCAAGTGGAAATCATATGGCATTACCATTCGTTTGCCATATCGGTGCTTACTACTATCTCTATGCGCATGGTCATTTGCTCAATACAATGGACTGCTACCGTTCATCTAATGGAATGACTGGATGGGCATTAATAAAGGTTAATGCAATCAGCAACGGTGCTGGAGCATGGGACAACTATATCCTTGGTAACGTCTTTGTCTGGAAGGAAGGCGCGACCTGGTATTGTATCTATGAATCTGACAACCATGTTAGCCCAAATCTATGGCTCTGTGGATTACAAACGTCGGCAGACGGCCTCACATGGGCGATATATGGAACGGTCGCCCTGATTGGTACTCCATCATGCTCATTCGGTGGACCGCATCTTGAGAAAATAGGCACCACATATTATGTCTGGGGCCAAGAATCGAGAGATAGTAATGTTCATTGGGAAATTTCCATGTGGTATAGCACCGATCTGCATACATGGACGAGAAGTGCGGGTTATGAACCAGTCATCCCGCGCGAATTACCGACCGAAGCCCTTGGTATGGTCGATCCCACAATGGTCTTCGCAAAAGGAAACATTTACCTTTATTATACTGGATGGACGGACGCATTTACTTGGAATGGCCTTCAATGTGCTCGCTCTGGAATTCCATTTGATCAGTTGGTACAAACTCAGGAGAATCAGGTCTATAATAAGACGTTGAAGTGGGAGGGGACGCTCTGGTGTATGAATATCACCAGTTCTGTGGCCATCATCAATGGTGCTACGGCCATGTGGCGTTCGATGGAGAGTATCCAGAGTGATTTCTCACCAGGCGTCATGTTCCGGGCAAATGGTAATTTCCACGCTTCGCCTTCTGGTGCAAGTCAAGCAAGCAGAATGTATCTCGGTGATTGCCATTATCCTCTTGTTTCGGGTGTAGATAACAACCAGGTTGCTCTATGCTATGGTGGAACTGTGAATCATTTTTCCACATGGGCAGCTGGTGGTTCTGGCGCATCAGCAGAAACGAACATTGATGGAAATTCAGGCGCATGGGATATCTATTGGTCTCCTTCGTCCCTTATAGCAAGAGAGAGAGGGGTGGAAAAGATGGGAAGTCCGTTGACCACTGAGATCCCGACCAATAACAACATGTCGGTCATATTCGATGCTATGGACACAAGTATGTCGTTCACTATCGATTCGACGTTTGTTCGGCCATATATTGCCAGCGAGCCAGCTCATGGCGGATGGTCCGATCTCTGTGTCTATACATATACTGGAGGTGGACCGGGACCGACCCCGGGACCAACGGGAAACTATGGCGACATGGCCTGGATATTCATATTCCTGGCGATGGGTGCGATCTTCCTGGGCTTCATCGTGAAGAAGTCAGAGGAGTTGAAGTAATGAGCGATACCGACGACATCAAGGATTTCGCCTCGAGGGCGCTGTTCGCGCTGGTGTTCATCATAGTGATAGGAGTGGCCTTGCTGCCCCTCCTGCTGAACGTGGCGACCACCAACTCGCAGGGTGCTGGTGATGCGACCAATCTGGTGCTCCTGGCCCCAGTTGCCTTCGCTATGGCCGCATTCCTCATCGTCTGGAAGCACTACGTTGACTAAGGGGGCGCGCGCGATGCGTGAGCCCCCGGAATATCAGCCAGAAGGAGCGGATGAGCCTGACACTAGATGCGATGCTGACGACATACTCATTGGGATACATTCTCCAATGCGAAGGGCTGCATTTCTGGTTCTCATCCCTTTCATGCTTGGTGGCATTCTTGGCGTGCTATCAGATCTCGACCACATACTGGGGATGCCACGCTCAACGCATCTATTGGCCTGCTATGTTGCTATCGCTGGGGGTTGCCTTGCCGTTGGGGCCGGTCTCGCACTACATAATAGATGGCTGCACCGGGTTGGCCTAAGGAGGGTCGAGAATGCCAACTGAAGCAGAGCTGGAAACGGCCCAGAAACGCCTGTTCAAGCGGTATGTCTGGTTCACCCTTCTAGCTTTGTTTTTCGTAGTTGGACTGTTCCTATTGTTGGGGTTCGCCAGCGCCAACGCATCGGCCGATACGCATACCTGGATCTCGGATGGGGCTGCGAACTCTGATTCGGCTGCTGCTTGGGATGTAACGGCTGCGCCTGAAGCTGGCGATGACCTTGCGTTCAACTCGGCGCATACCGGGACATGCACCATCAATCAGGCGCTCACATTTGGAACGATAACACTTGGTGCTGGTAGTGGGACGGTCACACAAGGCGCTGTCGATTTTGGGTATTCCGATTTCAGCATGGCGGGGGGGACTTGGACTGGAGTAACGACGAACTGGCAGACGTGTAGTGGGAACTGGATTCAAACCGGAGGAACGGTTGCATATCCATATTGCTGCCTAAAAATGACTGGTGCAACGGCGATTCTTACTACCAGCAATTACCAGTGGAAGTTGTGGGTTACTGGTGGCGTTACGATAGCTACGGTAGATGCGAAACTTTATACTGGCAGTTTGGTGGTATCTGCGGGAGCTACCATATCGATTCCAACGGGCAGGAGTTTAATTGTTGCAGGAGCGGTTTCTGGAACGATTGGTGTCACGCTTGATGGTGTTATTTCTGGCGCGGGGACATTGAAATTGGGGACGGTTGCAGCCGATAACACCATTTCCAGTAGTGTTACGCATACCGTCAACATCATATATATGGAAAAATACACCTGGAATGCGTCTCCACAGAAGAATACACTTTTATCTAGTTTTGTTACTACTGGTGCGATTATTGTATGGAGTGAAACCTCTGGTCAAACTGGAACTCTTGATATTGCCGGTTATTCCCTCTCCGCCACCACCATCACCGCAGGTACCAGGGGCATCATCTCATCGAGCGTGGCAGGAGCGAAAATCACTGCCTCGGCAACAATAACCGTTTCAGCCAACGGCCAACTGGATGCCACCAACATCGCTTGGATCTCGTGCGGGACCAATTGGGATAGCTCGGCTGGCACTTGGACGCCTGGAACGAACCAGGTGAACATGACCTCAGTTTACAAGGCGGTCAAGTTGGCCGCTGGGCAGACCTTCTATGACCTCCAACTGATCAATAATACCAATGTCACCGGACAGGCCAGCGTCACGCATCTCATAAAGTATTCCGGGATGGGTGCGAACCTACATTATCATTGGCTGAATGCGACAAGCATTGGCGATTATCAGTCTAATGCGTCGGGACTCATAGACATCGCTGGACGGATATTGTATGTCGCCAACCTCTATCGGATGGAGGTCTATTTCCTTCCGCCCACGATCACCAATACCGCCCCTCTTAGCATCCTGATATATCATACCTATTACTATAATGCCACAGCCGACCAGCCGGGGACTTGGAGCATAGTCGAAGGTGCATCCTGGCTCACGGAATCGACCTTTCATCTGACCGGAATGCCCGATAGGACGCAATTGGCCCCAGTCCCAGTCCAGGTCACCTTATCCAACATCAATGGCACAGCATATTACAACTTCACCGTGACGCCCTATGGATGGGCGGCCACATTCACGACGACCGCGCCAACCGTCCTTCTGATCGGAGAGACCTATATCTATTATCCTCAGTCCAACACCAGCACCACTCTTTCGATAGTCACATATCCAGCCTGGATGAGCCTGGTTGGGGGCGACCACCTTACCGGAATGGGCGTTTACCCCGGCAACTACAGCATCAGCATAAGGACCAATTGCTCTGGCGGTTTGTATGCCTACCAGAACTATACCGTGAGCGTCTTTGCCAGCTCGATGGTGCTGACCAATCCTGCAGGAATGGATGTCCAGTCGATAATGTTCATCGTAATGCTAGTCCTGCTGACAGCCGTGAGCTTCCTGGATAAGCGCGTCATGTTCCTGGGCGGAATGCTCTGGATGTGTGGCTCGCTATTCGTCTGGTATGACCTATACTCGTTCATGTTCTATATTGGGATAGGCGCAGGCCTGTATTTCCTGCTGAATGGAGCGATGGAATATGTCTGAAAGAAAGGAACTGACAAAGAAGCAGAGAGATGTGATCGTCTATGTGCTGTTCTCTGCATTCCTGCTCTTCGCCATGACATTCATAGCCGTGGCTATCGAGAATGGCTGGGTCTTCGGCACTCCGGGGGCGACGGTCATGCCCGGAAGCACCCATTTCGCGGCGACCTTGAACATATTGGACCTTCCGGATACGATAAATAACTACTTCTTCGGTGGGACCAACCTATTCGCAGCGCAGCTCTTCATAACGCTCATCGTCGTCTTCATGTTCATGCTGCCGATGATATTGCTGAGGGCTACCTTCGGCACTATGTTCATCGTCCTGTTCCTTCTGCTTGGAGTGCTGACGGCCGTTGGATGGGTGAACCCAGTCCTGTTCATTGTGCTCCTGCTTATGACCTCGCTCATGTTCAGCCGTCAGATCGCTGAGATATTCTCGTCGGGAGGAAGGTGATCAGATGGCTGGGGGCGAGAATTTCGGATATACGCTCGTCCTAGTGGTGTCGTTCCTGGCCGTATTCACGATACTTCTTGGCTCGATGGGGGGGGTCTTGACAAGCGATCCTTCGATGGGCGACTATAAATCACCCCAGAGCACCCAATTCAAGCCGAATTTCTCCCCTTCCGAATTTGCGTTGCTATCAATGGTGGACCCAGACAATGGATATAATATCTCGGTCGTCCCGAAAAATACCTTTCTAGCTGGGGGGTATGTGGTAATCAATGATGCTGGACCCGTGGATTTCACGGATGGCGCATTGCCAGCTGGAGACCAGGTTTTTCATGTTTATTACAAAACGAGCACCCATGAATGGCTCGTCCATCATGCTCATGGTTGGTGGGACCGGGACAATTTCTGGTTCACCGAACAACAGATCCTCGACGCCTTCGATTGGACCGTTGGGCGAGCATTCCTGAGCTTCAAGAGCTCAGGAGCCTATAACTTGGCATTCTTCGTTCAACCAGGGATCTCAAATGTGTCCTTCGCCTCAAGGCTGGCCACTGAAAAGAATTTCACTGTCGCATTGGTGAAGGATATAATGGGCTCTCAGTTGGAGGCCAGCGCGTCTAGTTGGAATATCGTCGGCCAATTGCTGACGATGAGCCTTCCCAGCGTAGATCCATTGGTCCAGGCGTTCATAGCCATCCCGATGTGGGCGGCCATCATCTACGTTTCATTCCGATTGATAATCATGTGCATCCCGTTCCTTGCATAGGTGGTATAAATGATGAAAAAAACGCTGGCTATATTGGTTGTGGCGGGATTCCTGGTCATGATGTGTCCGGTAGTTGGCGCATGGCCATTTGCCAATTATGACAAAACAGGGCTTAATCCAGGTCAGCCGGTCATGCTGATATATGACCAGAATCTCAGCACCATAATTATCAATCCAGATGTCAACGATGAGGTGTGGTTCCTGTATGGTGCGGTATTGTTGCCTTTCAATGCCTCGTGGAGTCCGATCTTGGCCAATGACGCCTATCGTGTCTCTCTCAGGATCACATATCCAAACAGTTATACTCTGACTCTAGAGAACATGAGCACACAAACCACGGATCTCGCCCAGGTCGTCAAGCATGGAGGCATCGATTATTGGCAATCTTCCGTGTGGCTGGATGTTCGCAATCAGTCAATCGCATTCAATCAATCCGGCACATATCGCTTCAATTACTATGTGGATTTCACGGAGTGGGTCTATTTCTTCAGCATTCCTATTTATTATAACATCCACCAGCTGGGGGCGATCAATTATTACTATAATGCCAGCGTTCATGTGACGCCGATATTACCTATTACCATTACTGGTCCCGGCCTCTGGTGGATCGGTGCGGTCACGGGCTCGGCTTTGATATTCCTGCCAGTATTGATGGCGTTCAGCTGGCGAAGAATCGATGGCGTGGGCAAGGTCAAACTCATCGTTATTGGAGGAGTGACCATGCTCCTGCTCTATGTGATGACGATGGTCTTCCTGCCATTGGGGTGATGAGATGGAATCCGAGGAAGGGACGGTTGAAATAGGATTGCCAGACAAGCTCCGGCAAAGATTTGCAAGGCTGGATAAGAAGAAGGGAAGGAAATGGGCCGTCTCCCAGTGGATCGGCTCGGTGAACCGTGGAATTTGTCCATTCTGCGCTGGTTCGATGGTCAAATACGAGGCTTATGACCACATCATCGAATCCAGGAGGATGGATGCCAGACGGTGCGATAATTGCCAGCTGGAGATCAGGTCCTGGGATTAGGTCTCACCCTACTGGCATCGACCTTAGCTATCAACAGTCCGTCTGGATGTTCATAGAAGCCGACATAATCCCCATCCTCCACACCCAGATACTTGGCGACCTGGACGATGAGGGTCATTTGGTGGCCGCCCCGAAGGCGGGTGATGCCGATGGGACGGTCACCGTTCATTTCCGTTCCTCCAGCCAGTCCAGATAGTCGCGGACAGCGGTGATGATAAGCTCAGTCCTAGTCCTGAACCTTCCTTTAGCCACTTGCATATCTATCTCGTCGACCAATGCTTTTGGAAACCGTATTGTCACTGGGAATACGTCAGAGATATAGGCCTTTCGAGGCATTTTTGCCGAATCACCAATAACATATAAGTAACATTCACTTAGAAAGTTATTTATATCATCCAAGTGTATGACATCAGCAGTATGACAGGAAAGAGCGAGGTCGTGTCGGTAAGATTCCCGCCCCTGGAATTGGCGGAGATAGATGCCCATGTTGAGAATGGGGCAGCGGCGACTCGTTCTGATCTCATTCGGTCTGCAGTAAGGCGATTCTGCGAAGGTATTGCGGGGGCTCCTGCATGAGTCCCTCCACGACTTTAACAGGGATTGAATCTTCACCTAGCCAGATGGTCCCCGACGGTCTCCCAAATATCAACTTGGACTATGGAAAACTAGGAAATGATTATGCAAGGCAATTCGGCATCTGGCTATTCGTTGGCGGCCTCTGCCTCTGTTTCGCAGTCATCATCCTGGGCCTGATCGGAGGCGTCATCACATGAGTCTCAACCCATCGGGATCCCCCAAACCCACACCGGTTCCTCCCGGGCAAGTTCAGTCCCCCGATGGGCCTTCTTCTTCACGATCAACCAATGCCGGGGCGCAAGAGTGCATGATTCCATCCCTTAAGGGCGATAGACCTTCCCTTGCCCCGGCTCCCTCTCATGCGGTCGTATGTTCGGGCAAGCTTGAGCCGGTCTGCACCTTCAAGGGCGTCGTCCTATGGAGTTGCCCGAGATGCGGAGCGCAGGAAGTACGGAAGGCGATACAATGAACGAACCATCGTCTTTCTTCACTGCGCTTGAGATCCTGGGCATCCAGCGCCTTAATCAGTATTCCCGCTCCAGAAAATGTGTGCGTGTGCGCGATACCGGAAAACCAAGACTAGACACCCAGCAGCAGCAAAACAGGCCCCAAAAAAATGTGTGTGTACCTCTTTTGCCCGTGCGTTAGCCGTTGTCTCTAGTTTTGGTCATCGAAGCACCTCCAGTTGAAACTAGACTGAGCTAACGCCACGACCATATCCACCAGGCGTTAGAGATAGGTCTAGTTTCTAGGGTACGCACATACACACAAACTCTGGATACGAACCTTCGGGTGATAGATTGGACTTCAGGAAATGGTATCCGGAGATCGAGGAAGATCTCAAAGCAAGGGTGCATAGGAATACCCACGGGGACCTCTGCATTCACGAAGACGCCATCAGGGAGGTCCTGGTGCAGAGGATGGGGATAAGTTGCCTCCGAGCCTTGAAGGAGAAGACCAAGGCCCTGGAATACGCCAAGAAGATAAGGCGGAACGACTCGGGCTCTAGATCATACTTTTGGTGCGACGGTGCAGACTTCGAGGAGGAGCTGAAGACCCCAGAGGAAGTGACCTCCGCCCTCGTCAAGATGAAACAGGCGGTGAAGCCATGATCCGCCTGCGCGAGAACCGTTGCCAGGGTTGTGGCCGTTTCATTCGCGAAGGACGGAAATTCTGCCTGGTGTGCCGTCCCCGAGTCAAAGACCCATGGAGGAAGACGGCATGACCGGCCACAACCGCACGACCCCGAAGAAGGGCCATCCTAATCATATGGTCGTTCCGATCTGCCAGGACTGCGGCCTCCCGATCTACGCCTACCGTATCCGCGATCAGAAGCGCTGCCG
>CAZDNV010000033.1:0-18603 GCA_964506875.1 uncultured Candidatus Bathyarchaeia archaeon | reverse complement strand
AGCCCTTAGCGTTGAATACTTGGCAAAAACAAAGCGGCTACCACCAAAAGTCTACAATGTACCGAGCGAGATAGATGAAACAATCGCTAGACTGAAACTCAATGCGATGAAGATCAAGGTAGATGAGCTGACAGATGAACAGAGAGCGTATTTAACGACGTGGGAAAGGGGCACGATCTAGCGACACCCAAAAGCATCATGGTAAGCTTTAAAAGGCGTAATGAAGTAAACATGGTCTACATGTGGTGAACTAGAAATGGTTAGCAAAGATCAATCGATTGGCGGACTGATATTCATAGTTTGCTTGGTGGTGGCTATCTTCTATTTGGTCACACTTTTCTATCCTTGGTGGCTCAACATACTCGGTATCGGCGTGATTGAGGAAAGCCTCGGCATCCGATTCTGGATTATTGCCGTTCCAGTCTTCATAGCATTTGTCGCGATAATGGGTATTGGAGCATGGATAGGCTGGACCATGGCTACAACACCACCGCCCAAACCAATAGAAGAGATTACAAGCGAAATCGAAGAAAAGAAAGAGGAACCGGCAGAACAAGCTGAAGAAGCAAAGCCAGCGCAGGAACCAGAAGAAAAGAAACCAGAGAGAAAGAAGAAGAGCTAGAAACAACTAAAAAAGACTTCTCTGAAGAGAGTCTATTCCACAACTATTTTCTATATTCATGGCGTGTGTGCGGCTGAGAGCACAAGTCCCACTAGTGCATGTCTGCAATCAACGAGAGCCGTCTTCGAGGTCTGTCGCAGAATCCTTCTGTTCACTAGCATGATGCCTTTTCACTTCCCTCGGATTACTGGCTTCGTACACGACGGATTGGCCTAGGCACTAACCATAGATGACTGACTTCTGGCTATGGGCTTAATCATGCATTGAACAACTTTTTCGCATATTATGCAGTCCTCAGGTATTGCCTCTTTTGTTGAGCGTTCACCAAGATATCCAAGGTAACGGGCACATGTTTTAGGCTTGGAATCTGGTTGCATTGGTTCGCCTGCAATTAGTGACAGACCTCCTTTCTGTCTTCTACTTGCTTTGCTTTGCTGCTCTGGCCCTTCCTCCTCGCTAGAGGATACTGATTCCACTATTTCGGTTAGGCAATAGGGGCAAGCTTTGAAAGGCGCAGTGCCATCCGCCCCCACATTTCTTGCCAATATCGGAGTAGCGAAACTTCTCGCGCATGAAGAGTTGGGGCATGTAAGATCCTTGCATGTCTCTGTCAATGCTTTTCTCTTATGGATTGTTGGACCCCCTTGGATATTGAGTCTATTCCCGGGCTTATAGTATTGATGAATTCTGAATCAACATGTGCAATCTTGACTCTGGCAATCGCGTCAGCTGATTTGTCTCGCTGCACATCCGTGAACGCCCTTCAGCACGTGATTATGTAGAAAAGGGGGGTGCGCATCCCATTTCCGTGCCAGCTTCTAGCTTCGCTGGCACACAATGTAGGCTGTTTGATAAAGTCTAAGATTCGCTATTAACCCAGCGCCGGGGAAGGGACTCGAACCCCTGCGAGCCCAAAGGCCCACTGGCTGACTTGTACTTATCAAGCCCCTCTTGGCTTCTAGATCTCGAGGCCAGCGCGATAACCACTCCGCCACCCCGGCACCCCACTACAGTCTTTGGATCAGCAGCTTTTAGCTTTATCCAATAGCGGTGTATGCAAGCCAGCATCATCTCCAAGCCTAGATATAACCTTCTTGCCCCGATCGCTGACGGCTTGTTCCCACAGAGTAACGTGTGAAGACAAAACGGGAAGAACCCGCCTAAAGAAAAAGCCAAATGAAATGAAGGGCCTATTCTCTTCTTGGCATGACTAAGTCGGCTATATCCACACTGTGCTCGTATATTTGTCCCAGACTGGAGACCACTGACAAGATGTAGGGCACCACGTCAAGAGGCTGGGCTTTTGCGATCTTTTCGATCTCTGTGAAGATCCTCTCAGTCTTCTCTCTCATTCCCCGAACGTTCTCAGCCATCTTAATATCACCGGTCAAGAATGCGTTCAGGGCCTCTTCCTGTGCATCAAAGCAAGCCGAGTGAAAATCAACTATCGCCTTCTTGAGACCTTCGGCCACGCTGACAGCTTTCAGTTCCCCGATCTTCTGGGCAACGCGCACACACTCATCACCAATTGCCTCTACCAAGCTTGCAGCAAGCCGATAGTCAAGACATTCGATTTGACGAACGCCAAGTTTCTCACTTAGGCTAGGATTCTGAACCACTGTGCGCAAAATGCGGACTAAGAGGAAGTAAAGTCTGTTGACTTCTTCATCGCGATCCACAATGCTTTTTGCTAGGCGTAAATCACCGTCAACCAAGGCATTAACAACATCGCGGTGCATACCAGCAGCAATTGTGTAGGCCCTGCGCAGAATCTTCTCGGGTGGAAAACCTGAAGGCTCCAATAGACACTGCAAAACAATACCAGCGTGCCCCTCCTCAATTATCTCCAGTCCGATCAAACGGCTAACAGTCTTCTTGACGGTATCCCGCAAATCAAACCCGACTCGATCTTTCGCCTCAATGCGAATAATGTCAAAACCAAGAAGATATTTCCCAATAATCTCACGGCTCAGATACAGCCCAGGCTTCAGAGTGACCGTGCGAGCGACAGGCTCAACATCATATTTTGGATCGATAAGAAGCTTGCCATCATCAGTTTCCTCAACAGCTAGGAGTGCACCTTTCTGGACGTTATGTTGTTCAGCCCACTTCTTAGGCAGACAGACAAAAACGGTGCCACCCTGCGTACACTGAGCCTTACGGATTGTATTCATTCAAATCACATTAGATCTAGTAATATGTGGAGCATTGTTATTAACATATTTGGATTTTTCCCCCTCCATATGAGTTTCAAGGTGGGCTTCATAATCATCGACGTTTGTCGCTATTTGTATAAACCGTATGGACAGCTATGATGCTCAAAATCGCCGTTGATCTGGCCAAACGAGGAAGCATAGCTTCAGTAGCCGCCCCCAGTCTTGTTGTAGGCAGAAGTCATACTATAGGTCAAGATTGTTCAAAGCGGTTAATAGCCAAATGAGCACATAGACTAGTATGAGAGTTCATAGCATTCCATGACTCATTGGGAGCGACAATGACAACTCGGTGAGCAGTAATGAATGAAAGTGAGAGATTACAGAAGGCGGTCGGTTTGACAATCGCTGCAGGATACCAACTTGACAAAGATGCTTTTGAATTCCTATCTTTTATGGCGACTACAGAAGACCCAACCGCAATAGTCAGCAAGGCTATAGAAAAGATGGCTGATTTGAGAGAAAGGCCACTCTTCATAGTAAGGAGCTTCCTTGAACAGCTGTTGACCGAAGATGCAACTGGAATAGAAGCTACTGGACAAACGGAGATGAAATCGACACAAGTTGAAC
Source organism: uncultured Candidatus Bathyarchaeia archaeon (assembly GCA_964506875.1). Classification (GTDB taxonomy): domain Archaea; phylum Thermoproteota; class Bathyarchaeia; order Bathyarchaeales; family Bathycorpusculaceae; genus CAZDNV01. The sequence goes on along the minus strand of CAZDNV010000033.1, from coordinate 15,198 downwards.
CTCAGCCCAAGATTCTGCAGATAACGGAGGGTAAAACCCCGTTTCATCCTTTTGCGAAGGAAATCGACGCAGAGATTAACGTAATCGAGGATCCGAGCACTAAACTGGATTCGAGTGGAACCATCGAAGACTTCTTGGAATATTTTCGAGACAGATTTAGGCGCACAGAGAAGCTGCTTCGGCAAAGGATAGACGTAAGAAGCGCCTCAACCATCACGGACGCTCTAAGGGCGCAGCCAAATACGAGGCTCAAAATTGTCGGCATGATTACAGAGAAACGGGAATCAAAAAGAACGATAGTTCTGACAGTCGAGGACCTGCGGGCGAATGCCACTGTACTCGTACCCCAAAATGCTTCAGAAGACCTTCAAAAGATGGCCCGAATGCTCTTGCTTGATCAAGTTATCTGTCTGAGCGTGATAAGAACAAGAGGATCCTTCATGATTGCCGAGGACATAATCTTCCCAGAAATAGGCCAACGGGCCCCACACAAAGCACAAATGCCAGTCTATGCAGTGCTTACGTCCGACATGCATGTAGGTAGCATAAAATTCCAAAGAGAACCCTTCAACAGATTCATACTATGGTTAAACGGGAAATATGGAAATGAAGCAATGAGAGAGATAGCAGGCCATGTAAAGTATGTTCTGATAGCAGGCGACATTGTCGACGGTGTAGGGATATATCCTAATCAAGTAAGAGAACTAGCGGTCAAAGATGTCAACAAGCAGTACCGCCTCGCCGCCAAGTACATTGAGCAAATCCCAGACTACATAGAAGTTGTCGTTACGCCAGGCAATCATGATGCCACTAGGAAAGCGTTGCCTCAGCCTGCGATACCAAGCACCTTTATAGAGACACTCCGAGAATCACGAAGCATCCATTCACTTGGAAACCCATGTTACCTGAGCCTGCATGGGGTCGAAGTGTTGGTCTATCATGGCCGCAGCTTGGACGATGTCATTTCAACGGTTCCAGGTATGGATAACGGTAGCCCCGATAAAGCAATGCGATTACTGCTTCAATGCCGTCACCTAGCACCGGTCTACGGAGGGAAAACCACACTTTCTCCTGAGAATAGAGACTTTTTGGTAATTGAGAAAGTTCCAGACATCTTTCACGCAGGGCATATTCATGTTTTGGGTTATAGTACCTATCGCGGTGTCTTGCTCGTGAACTCAGGCGGTTGGCAGACTCAAACGGATTATATGCGGAGACTAGGGATTGTACCAACTCCTGGCAAAGTCCCAGTAGTGGATCTTCAGACTCTTGGTATCAGAGTCGTCCCATTCGATTAGAATTGCCTAACCTTCGTCTTTTGTGTGCTTAGAAAGGCAGTTTGGCTGATACTCTACAAAAGGGGCGAGCCTTCCATCAGCAATGAAAACATCCTTTATGAGAGTGCGGACAATCTCCAAGCCAATCTTCTTAGTTCGTCCATATCTTCCCATGCTTATAACTTTAGCATTTAATAGACCCATGGAGTCTAGCTCATTTACCAGCGACCCTAAACGCCGTTGCGTTAATGGTGCAACGCCCAGCTCACCGCATATCTCATTGTAGACCTCGCAAATCTCTCCTGTAATAGCTCTGTGGACACGCGCCCTGTTCAAGTGGTAGACACTTAGAACCACAAGCTTTGAGTGTAGTGGCAGGTTTCTGAGGGCTTCCACAACACGATTGTGTTCAATGTGTTTCCCTGCTTCTCTAACGTGATCTTCTGTCACAACTGCAACACCTATTCTTTCAGCAACCTCACCAGCAACGCGTAGCAGGTCTAGAGCCCTCCTAGCGTCACCATGTTCGGCAGCAGCCAACGCAGAGCACAGGTTAAGGGCGGCATCAGATAATGCTCTGTCCTGAAACGCGGTTGCTACACGTTCGGAAAGTATGTTGCGCAACTCGCCAGCGTCATAGGGTCTAAAAACCATTTCCTCCTCACTGAGCGAACTCAGGACACGTGGGTCTAGAAACTCCTTCAATCGCAGATCGTTGGATATTCCTACTAGGGATACTTTGCTCTGACCCAAATCCTCATTGATCCTTGTCAACTCGTAAAGCAGACCGTCGCCTCGCGCTCTTATAAGTGCATCAGTTTCATCAAGTACTATTATGAAGAATATCTTAGATGCATCTAAGCCGTTTTTGAAACGATCAAAGACCTCTCCAACTGAAAGGCCTGTGAAAGGAACAGACAAGCCAACGCTTTGGCACAAGCTCGCGAATATTCTGTATTCAGATCCAACCATCCTGCAATTCACGTAGCAGAACTTGACGGGAGCACCGAATTCCTTGGCCTTCACCTCAAGGTAGCTTAAAACATACTTCGTGACGGCTGTCTTTCCTGTTCCCGTCTTTCCGTAAATGAAGACGTTTGAGCTTCTTGCACCTTTCAAAACTGGTGCTACAATCTCTCCAAGTTGCATAATCTGCTCTTCTCGATGTGGTAGCCTGTTGGGTAAATAGTCGTGGCGAAGAACCTCTCTATCTTTGAATATCTTTGTGCTACTGACAAACCTATCGAACACATCATCAAGAACCTTCGCAGCACTCATCCATATCTCCCCAACCACTCTTTAAAGGCAACGCCACTACTTCCTGTGGAGAAATAAGCCCTGCTATACAGAAATGTGAAGTAGAGACACAACAAAATAAAGAGTGTTATGACCGTACATTGCCGGCACTTATATTCATGTCAGTCACACCCCGAGATTTCCAGTGGAAGCCTGTTTTACCTATAATAGGTAATATGGGCTTCCTCTCTAAGGAAGCATACTCTAAGGATTAACCCCAATAAAATACTTAAAAGCATTTTAAACTACAAAATTAGACAATTAATAAACAAACTTACATAGAAGATCAAACCGAACACAAAACCCACCAACTCTCCACGCGAAACCAAGGGGTGTGACTCCCTAACATCACTCTACAAGAGAAAAAGGTGCACCTGCGCGGTTTTTTCGGAACAAAAACTCCTACACAACAACTACGTTCCATGCTGCGTCTCTCATCTTTTGTTTCTTTGAGAAAACACGGGCAGAAGCAAAACAGACAATGCTTCACTGTGAAAACCTTGTGAGATTCGCTGATTGATTGCTCAAATGCAGGTTCTTTCGCGCGGTTGTTGAGCCATTCATGTCTCTTTCCTGTAAACTACCCACCCCTGCCTTTCTACTGGAGATACGAAATCAATCTGTTGGGGTTTCCCGTTCAACATTTGTGGGGCCTGTGAAGGATGTGGCGCGAAATCGCTGGAGTTTCCGAGCCGCTTGACTCTTCCTGCCAAGAATTCGCCTTTTCACGGCAGGTCAGTTCACCATAACAGCTATAACCTGTGAACTGCAAAGTTGTGAAGCTACCGGAAGTGGATCCCATCGATGCCCGCAAGAAGGATGCGAATTGAGCTGTTTGACACGGAAGGCAATCGCTATACCATAGCGTTCGAAGGAAGAATAACTCGAGAGAAGGCTGTTCGCCTATTGGATTTGGTAGAATTACTTGGTGGGGTCTCAGGCGGGAGTGATGATTCGGAGTCAGTTTACCCTCATAGAAACAACGAGCTGTCTAAGTATGACAAGGTCCGCACCTTGATATGCAGGAGTTTTCCTATCGTATGGTTTACATCGCGGGAGGTTCATTCGGCTTATGAAAAGGAATTTAGAGAACCCATCAGCCTTAGTACAATTGCAACATACCTTTCCAGACTGGCCAACAAGGGAATTCTACAAAAAGCGGGAGCAATGAACAGCCTGAAGTACAAATTGACGATAAGAACTTCCCAGGTTCAGCTCAGCCAGCCAACAGTCAAGTGACTCCTGCTATTGCTCCAAGGCAATAATCGGGAACAGGCTAGCAAGACGCGCGCTAATCATTATGATGTCTCGGTCTCTTCCCTCTTGAGTAGCTTTTCCATTTCCTTTTTAACACTGTATCTAAATGGAATCTTGTTTGTGTCTCTCTCTAGGTAACCGCTCTCATAGAGCTTCTTCATCAATCTCGCCGTGTGTTCTCTGCTCAGCCCTATCTTATCCTTGATTTCTGGCGCAGTCTTTGGCCCCTCTTTGGAGAGAAACTCCAGAGCGGAGAGCTCTGTATCTGTCAGGGGGGAGAGTGCTCTATCCTTTCTTATCGGTATTACCCAATCAACACTTTGTTCAGATGAAGTCGGAGCAAGCCTTACTTGCTGTTCGATGCTCGTAAGCTTTGATAACAACGCTTCGCGTGATGCAACAAGATCACGTATATCACTGCCAACTTCGTCTAGTCTCGATTGGACCTTTCCATTGTTTTCTGCGACAGGGTTCACCTTGGACTCTAAGCTATGGAGCAGGCTCTCCACTTCAACCGCCTTGCTTATCGCCCGGTCACTTTTGGATGCCAGCCCTTCGATTCTATATGCAACAATCTCCAATCTCTCGGCCTCACGTCCAAGCTGCCTGTCAAAGCTAAGGACAATGTCATCAACGACTTCCTTAGCCTTGTCATACTCACTCTTGGCCCGTCGAAGTAGCTGATAGTACGCAAACATGACTCCAAAGGTCGCGGACACCAAGACACCCGTCAGAACGAGTAAAGCGTCAGGCATGTCGTTCCTTCCCGTGACTCAACTGTGATTAGGTGTGACTCTGTTCTGTTGCGTCACAAATCACAGATAGCATGTGAGGCATTTAAATATTATGGCCAGAATGAACTCAATGAGTCATGATGTCACATATCACGGTTCTGTGGCATAGAGCTTCCTCTTCTAGAGGTTCTTCCGCATTCTTGTGATTACTCATTTCGGAGTTATTTTCGGAATCGCAGGCCCCCTTGGGGATTTTGTCTGTCTCTGTTTAGTGCTTCTATCCACCGCCCTTGGACGTGATTTGTGACGTCACATGATGCTCTCAGATGGATTCGAGAGCTGATTTAGTGTCTTTTCGAGTTCGTCTCTCAGGACTTCTAACATTCTCGTATGTTCTTCGGGCGTTGTGTTTTGGCTCAATGCGCCCTTGCAGGCCGCTAAGTAGTCATGCAATTTGTTAGCTACCTCAAGATAAGGGTCAAGTCTTGTGCTCTCGAATACTCCACAATAGCCTAAAAGCAGCACGGTGTAAATGGATTTCGCTACGTTTCCCTTTGCTTGGCGGAGTGTCCTGTTGAAGGCTCCGCGGCTTATTCCTGCTTTTGTTAGCCTTAATTTGGCCTTTTCGTCGTAGTTTAGCCTTTTGCTTGATGAATTCTCAGCCAAAACGTCTATTAACAGCGTTTCGATTTGCGTTCTTGTTAGGTGACTGTTTTCGATGAGAATTCTAGCAATAGGGTCGTTGAGGGCGCCTTTTAGCCAGGCTTGTATTGCATCTTTCGTTTTCAAAAGTGTCTGCCGCTCCGTAATCCTAGATGGATACAACTCTGTATACACGGTCACTCTTAGGATTTTGGGTTACTCATAATTGATTCCTGTTGTTGAGCGTAAACATTTTATGCTGAGCAAAACACTGTCCTGTGAGGAGTCGCCCTTGGGTACAAGCTTTAAGCCAGCTTCTAGACTCAAAGACGTTAAACCGTCTGGAATACGGCGCTTTTTCGCTTTAGCGAGGGAGAAGCCTGACTCAATAAACTTGAGCGTAGGAGAACCGGACTTTTCGCCGCCAGAGCGAGCTTTGGACGCGGGCTGCCGGGCAGCAAAGCTGGGCAAGACCCATTACGCGCCTACAAATGGAATTCCTGAGCTGAGGGAGGCGCTTTCGATGAAGGCAACTCGGGACTATGGCCTTTCCTATGATCCTGATTCTGAGCTGCTTGTAACTTCAGGTGGAACCGAGGCAATATTCCTCTCCCTGTTCGGCCTAGTGAATCCTGGTGACGAAGTCCTCGTTCCAGACCCAGGCTTCGTAGTGTACGAGCCGGGGGTTCGGTTATCAGAGGGCGTGCCTGTCTGTATGCCTCTGTTAGAAGAGAGGGACTTCGTGTTATCGATTGACGACGTGATGTCACTTATCACAGATAAGTCACGTGTGATGATTCTGAATTATCCAAATAACCCTACTGGTGCAGTTCTCACTTATGACGAGGTTGCTGCGTTGGCAAAGATTGCAGTGGAACATGATCTCATCGTGATTTCAGACGAGGTGTACGAAAAGATAGTGTACGACGGCTCGCGGCATTACTGCCTTGCTGCTTTTCCAGGGATGCGAGAGCGTACGCTGGTCGTCAACTCCTTCTCTAAGACTTACGCCATGACGGGCCTAAGAATAGGATATGTTTACGGTCCTAAGGAGCTTATCTCTATCCTGTGGCTTGTGCATCAGTATACCGTTGCTTGCGTAAATAGTGTGGCTCAATACACTGCGCTGGATGCGTTGAGTGGGCCCCAGGACTTCGTTTCTGAAATGGTCACGGAGTTTGACAAACGACGTCGCCTAGTTTACGAAAGGCTCAACGTTATCAGAGGGATTCACTGTAGGCTTCCGAAAGGGGCCTTCTATGTTTTCCCAAACATATGCAGCTTTGGTAAGACCTCAGAGGAATTTGCCGAGTTCCTATTGAGAAAGGCCCGTGTACTAACCGTTCCGGGGTCTTCTTTCGGAAGCAACGGCGAGGGGCACATTAGGATCTCGTATGCTGCCGCTTACGAACAATTAGAAGAAGCACTGAGCCGTATGCAGAAGGCTCTGGCAACTGTCTGAAAGCCCGAATCTCACAATCTTTCTGCGCCTGCTTTCAATCTTTCGAAGAGCTCCGGGCGCAAGTCCCTCAGAGTGGGAACGAATGTTTCGACTGACCGGATCTCCGAGAAGTCGACTTCCCCTATGACCAGATCAGGTTCATCATATTTCGCCTGAACTAGAATCCTCCCCTGCGGGCCCACAAGTCTGCTGCCACCCCAAAACTGAAGGCCATCTTCAATACCCACCATGTTAACATAGGCCATGAATGCAGTGTTCTCAATTGCTCTAGCGCTGATTAGTGTTTCGAATAAGGTTCGCCGAACTGCTGGGGAGGCAGAAATGCAGACCAGCACTTGAGCTCCTTCAAGCCTTGCGAGCCGACTTACCTCAGGAAAGAAAATGTCGTAGCATATGATTAATCCGATTCTTCCCAGTACTGTATCGAAAACTGGGGTATCATGACCTGGTCGAAAATACCTTTTCTCCTCGAAGATGCTATGGGTCGGAAGATACATTTTCCGGTATTTGCCGATGATGCCTTCGGGGCCCACCAATACAGCGGCATTGTATATTGTCGCCTGAGTCTTCTCGCTCAACTCCGGCATACCGAAGATTATGTGTATTCTTGCTTCTTTTGCTATGTCTGCCACGGTTTTAGTTGAAGGTCCAGGAATTGTCTCGGCAAGCTCGTAGATCTGATCCCTCACTGTATAGCCTGTCAGCGAGAGTTCAGGAAAAATAACTAAGTCAACGCCTCTTTTCTTTGCCTCACGGGCTCTACTTTCGATCATTCTCAGGTTTACTGCTTTGTCACCCCTCTCAGCACCGGTCTGAGCGAGGCCGATCTTGAGTCTGCGGTTCATTTAGCATCACCTCTTGAGCCTAAAGTCCATTCCAACCGTTCGATATTCAAGCTTCGTTGTCAATGGCATCCGTCTCTTGTGTTCTGTCAACAACCACCGCTGCTTTACCTTGTCCACCAACTCATTCTTGACCTTCAACTGCTTAGATATTTCCTCACTTGTCATGAAATGCTCCAACCCATACAGAACTAGATCGAGGGTTTCGTATCTTATGCCTAATTCCTCTTCTGCTGTCTGACCCGGCCACAGGCCTGGTGACGGAGGTTTGGTGATGATCTCTCTTGGAATCCCTAAATGCTGCGCCAGTTTCCGAACTTGGCTCTTATACAGATCCATTATAGGGGAGAAATCAGCCGCAACATCTCCCCATTTTGTGAAGTATCCCATCATCGTTTCCGATTTATCTGAGCTTCCGCAGACAAGGTAATTGAGTCTGTTCGCATAGTAGTAATTGTAGATCATTCGCGTGCGGGCTTTTATGTTTCCTTTGAAGATTCTTTCGGCTGGATCAAAGACAGATATCGATTCGTAGAAAGCGTCCAAGGTTGACGTGATGTCACAGGTTAAGACCTCGAGTTTGAACTTCCGTGCCACTAGTCTACCATGTGCAATGTCTTTGTTGTTATATGTTTCCTTTTCTGGCAATAGAAGTCCAAGAATCTTCTCGCCGCCTATAGCACGGGCGCTGAGTGCTGCTATGGTGCAACTGTCAACTCCACCTGATAAGCCTAGGACTATGCCTTTTGCTCCGGACCCCGCCACGTAATCTCCGATGAACCTTGTGATTCTAGCATCTACGTCCGACCAATCAAGCTCTAGGACGGAGGATGCTAACAACAAACGGGTGCTGCCTCAATGTTCTATGGACGTAGGCAGGTATTTAAGGACAAACATGAATATGGATTGACATCATGCTCAAACCGGGACGGATCTAGAAATGGGAAGGAGAAGGAGAAAGGTTCTTCGTATCCCCAAGAAGAAACTGCCCAAGCTCTTCTCTTGTCCTAAATGTGGCAAGGAGGCTGTGAGAGTGGAGATCCACCACGATGAAAATCGTGCATTTGTTGGCTGCGGTTCTTGCGGTGTCAAGGATGACTTTCCAATCAAGCGTGCCCAAGGCGATGTTGACGCTTATTGCATGTTCACTGACAAGTTCTATGGAAGTTCCAAAAGGTCCACGACTGCCCAAGTTAAGGCTGCATAGCTAGGTTGGTTTTCGTAGTGGGCCCTGTTGAGAAATGTCTTCTTGAAAGGATTGCGCAGGAAGGATCCATTCACTTAACCCTGATTGATCCAGAGAAAGTGACGCCACCACAGGCTTCCAAGATTGCTAGAAAAGCAGAATTGAGCGGCACTTCCGCCATAATGATCGGCGGTTCAACGTTTGCTTCTGCGGCCCATTTGGATGACGTTGTCAAGATAGTCAGGCGCACCGTAGGGGTTCCAATAATCCTTTTCCCAAACAACGTGACAGGCATAAGTCGTTACGCTCATGCTATATGGTTTATGTCCCTGCTGAACTCTGTTGACCCATATTTCCTGATGGGAGCGCAGGTCCTCGGAGCACCACTGGTCCAGAAGTATCACTTGGAGCCAATCTCACTCGGTTACATAATTGTTGGTGAAGGCGGGACAGCAGGAGTGATCGGCAAGGCTGTTGCGGTCCCATACAGTAAGCCTGAGCTCGCCGCTGCTCACGCACTGGCAGGGCAGTATCTAGGTATGCGGTTTATATATCTGGAGGCAGGGTCTGGTGCAAAGGACCCTGTTCCCCCTGACATGATTCGCGTCGTCAAACACTACATCGATGTGCCACTGATTGTCGGTGGTGGCATACGCGCCCGGGGGCAGGCTCTAGCTGCGGCTTCAGCTGGCGCAGACATGATTGTGACAGGCAATATAGTGGAGGAAACTGGAGTACGACAAAGGGTCTCTGAAATCATCGGCAGCATTAGACGTCGAAGGACATAGACAAGCATCAGGGGCTTTGCAAGTTTGTCCTGTCGACTTAAGAACACCCAAAGGTGATGTCGCATAAGATGGCTGGTCCGACGTCCAGCCGCATTGTTTCAGCATTGAATAAGCATACGACACTATATCTACAGCAAGCTTCCAGCTGAATCGTAGTAATGATGAGTCCTCTGAGATGACTCTGTCGTGAGGGATTTGGTGGAAAGTCCGTCAAAGCGGAAAAATTATGAACGGGCGATTGACTTCCTTTATTGGTCTATCTTGGCCCTGTGCAGAATATGTACGAAATGGCTGCTTCACTTTCTAGTGCTTTTGACTTTCTCGTGTCAAAAAAAGGAAATATCCCTTGGCAAGCACTAGGCTTTCCGGGGGAAGGAATTGAAGGCTGAGATGAGTCCATCCTACATGCAATACAAGGATAGCTTGGAAAAGGAACTTGCGCAGCTATATATCATAAGCGAAGAAGCGAGGGAGAAGGGGCTCGACCCGACACTGGTAACCGAGTGCAAGGTGGCAAAAGACTTGGCCGACCTTGTGGAGGGTCTTGTGGGACCGAAAGGAGTTGCTGAAAGCATCAGGGAGTTGAGCGCTAAGCTGCCAAGGGAGGAACTAGCGTTCAAGATTGCTGAACAGATTGTCCATGGCCGGTTCGGACACATGGAGGCTGAGGCTGCGGCTGATCAGGCTATACGAACCGCGCTTGCAATCTTTACTGAGGGTCTAACGGCAGCACCCCTCCAAGGGGTATCAAGAGTAACGATTAAATCAAATCCTGATCGAACACGTTACTTGGCGATCTATTTCGCAGGTCCTATGCGTTCTGCTGGTGGTACGGATCAAGCGCTGACACTGGTTGTCGGAGACTTCGTGCGACGACTGCTGGGGCTTGAGCGCTACAAACCTTCAGAGGAAGAGATCTCGCGATTCATTGAAGAAGTGAGATTGTATGAGCGGTCTGTGACTCGCTTTCAATATCACGTATCGGACGAGGAATTGCGAAGGGCACTCCAGTGGATTCCAGTAGAGGTCACTGGCACTGAGTCAAACCGCATTGAGGTCTCTTCTTTTCGCAATCTCCCACGTATAGAGACAAACTGCGTAAGAGGAGGGGCCCTCAGAGTTGTAAATGACGGCGTAGTAGGAAGAGCCACGAAAGTCTTGGCAATCATCGAGGCACTTGGTTTTCAAGGATGGGATTGGCTCAAGGAAATCAGGAGAACATCCGAAAAGAAATCTGCGGGATTCATGGACCATGTCATCGCGGGACGCCCGGTATTTTGCTTTCCCTCTAGGCGAGGAGGCTTCCGCCTGAGATATGGCAGGGCACGAAACACCGGGCTGTCAGCTGTGGGCATCCACCCAGCAACCATGCTTGTCTTGCAGAATTTTCTAGCCGGTGGAACCCAATTGCGCTTGGAACTTCCTGGAAAAGGTGGGGTGGCAATTCCGGTTGATACTATCGAACCGCCGGTCGTTCGTTTGAAGGATGGATCTGTCTTCCGTGCGACTCTAGAGAACCTGAACGAAATCGGACCCAAGATTGAGAGGATTCTCTTTCTAGGCGATATTCTGATTAGTTATGGGGACTTCCTGTACAATAGCAAACCTCTTGTTCCTTCAGGGTATACTGAGGAATGGTGGGCAACAGACTTAAGAAAAGCAGTTGCCGAAAGGTTCAAGGGAGACTTGTCAAGCGCCGCTGAATCAGTTCAAATCCCATTGGCAAGATTGAGCGAGTATCTCGAAGATCCATTCACCAAAAAACCAAGCATCCAGGATTCTATAGCCTTGTCGACTGCATTGAGTGTCCCTTTGCATCCAGGCTTCACATTCCTGTGGTCCAGCCTTTCTTCAGTTAATGATGTTAGAATTCTGAAAGACTGGGTTCAGGATGCCAAGATAACCCAGAAAGATGGGACGATTCTGGAAATTGTCGGCGACAATGATCCAGCCGTTAAACACAACATCGAGGTATTATGCCTGCCACACAAAGTTGTACTGGACACGATCGTTATTGAAGGTGAGGATGCTCATGCATTTGCATATTGCCTTGGCTACTATACTGCGGGCGGAGTAGACTTTTCCTCTGCCAAGTCGATTTTGGATGCAATAGTTTTGCTTTCTGGCTTGCGTGTGAGGGAAAAGGCGCCAACTTTCGTTGGCGCGCGAATGGGAAGACCTGAAAAGGCGAAGAGGCGGGAAATGAAGCCTCTTGTTCACGTCTTGTTCCCAGTTAACCTTTCTGGTGGACCCAAGAGGAACATCATCGAAGCGGCTGAGCACGATCCAACGTTCGTTGAAATCATTAGGCGTAAGTGTCCTAACTGTAAGACCTTCACTTCCAGAGTTAAGTGCCCAGCATGCGGCATTGAAACGATTCCTGAAAAAAGCTGCCCCAGATGCGAGAGAAGTCTGAAAGAAGACGTGTGTCCTATATGTAAAGTGCCCTCTAAGCAGTATCAGAAGCAGGTTATCAACTTCAGAGAGCTACTTGATAATTCGTGTCGCATCTTAGGCGTTGGCGTTCCCAAGATGCTCAAAGGTGTGAAAGGCTTGACAAATGGTACGAAGACTCCCGAGATTATCGAAAAAGGCATATTGCGTGCAAGACATGATCTGTCAATGTATAAGGACGGAACCATCCGCTTTGACGCCACGAATGCTCCCCTGACCCATTTCAGGCCCGCAGAAATCGGCGTTTCGGTTGAGCGGCTCAAGCAACTTGGTTACACGCACGACGTGACTGGCGCAGTTTTGAGTGAGGAAAACCAGTCGTGCGAACTGAAACTGCAGGACATTGTAATTCCTGAGAAGGGGGCCGTGTACTTTCTAAGAATCGCAAGTTTCATGGATGAGTTGCTGACTAAAGTCTATGGGCGTGCGCCATACTATAACGCCAAGCAGATAGCCGACTTGGTCGGGCACTTAGTTGTAGGACTAGCTCCTCATACTTGTGCTGGTGTTCTGGGGCGAGTCATCGGGTTCACTCGTCTCAATGTCTGCTACGCCCATCCAATCTGGCACTCTGCAAAACGCAGGGATTGCGACGGCGACGAGGATGCACTGATGCTTGGGCTGGATACTCTAATCAACTTCTCACGCGAGTACCTGCCAGAGCAGATAGGAGGCATAATGGATGCTCCACTTCTTCTAATCTCAACAGTCAATACCAAAGAGGTGCAGAGGCAAGCGCATGACGTTGACGTCGCTGGCGCTTACCCTCAGGAGTTCTATGAGAAGACCTGGGAGAAGACAGAAGCCCGGCAAATAGGGTCTCTCATAGACCTGATCGGTTCTAGACTCGGCACTGAGGCACAATTCGAAGGGTTCAGCTTCACTATTCCTGTTTCAAACATCAGTATGGGGAATATGGAAAGCATGTATAAACGGTTCAAAACTATGGTTGAGAAACTGGACAGTCAACTTGAACTAGCCCAAAAGATTGATGCCGTCGATGCTAGAAGCGTCGCATTAAAAGTCCTAACTACGCACTTCATCAAGGATATAGCAGGAAATCTCCGTGCTTTCTCGACTCAAGCCTTTAGATGTAAGTCATGCAACAAGCACTATCGAAGACTCCCTCTCAGAGGAGAGTGCCCCAGATGTAGGGGGCAACTGACTTTGACGGTTCATCGAGGCGGGATAGAAAAATACTTGGCGGCTGCAAATCACCTCATTGAGAAATATAAGCTGCCTCAATACTATGCTCAAAGGATCTTGCTGATGAAAGAAGAGATCAATTCTATGTTCGAAAGCAAAAAGTCAAAACAGATCAGTCTAACAGAGTTTTCTTGAACAAGGCTTTTCTACACAAAGCGCTTACTCAAATCTGGTGGCAATATTCAGAGAATCAATCCAACCTAACGCGTATCTGTCCAGAATCAGAAATATCAAACTTGGCCTTAAGACCCGAACTGCGATATTGAACGTACTTGAACAAAATCCAGTTGATGCCGGTGCTCTTGCAAAAGATGCGAAGATAAGATATGGGGTCGCTATGCATCACCTCAGACTATTGGAGACCGAGGGGGTTGTTGAGCGGAAAGGCAATAGACCATATGTTTGGGCACTTACTGGTATTGGACAGAAACGTCTCCCAAATCACCCACTAGAAGGACATTGACACGGTGAGTGCCCACACTTTGGGCATTTCTCGTTGTATTTCATGATAGCGGCTCTCTCGAGGTTCACCTCCACTATATTTGCAATCGAAGCTAGCCATGCAATGACATCAGCAAACTCGTTCTCTAATGCTGGTCTATCATTACTTCCCAGTTCTGCCCTAAGCTCCTCTACTTCAGCTACAAACCGATCGTATGTCCGCTCGAGGCCACGGTCAGAGTCTCGCTGGAAGTATAGGCGTCGCATCATTTGCTGAAATTCGTTTATGTGCAAGTTTCTCACCTTTGGACTTTGGATAAACACATTGGCTCGCTAGTCATGTGCTCAACCACACTTGGCTTTGACGTCTTGTTTCGACCAATGATCGCAGACATGCGTTCTAGGCGGCAGAAGAATGTGGAATTTGGACATAATGTCATGTTGAGCGCTGTCATATGTTTCTGCGCTAGCGAATTCTAATGTACTTGTAGGCTTCAACCGAATTCTCAAAGCAATAGTGTACCCGTTGATAATTCTTTCGGAATTCTGCAACGTCGGTCCTCACCTTCTCTAAGGCTTCCTTGTTGAGTACTATTCGTTTGATGAATTCCGCTATATCTACCATCTCGGATTCCTTCATACCGAGTCTCGTAACCTCTGAAACGCCCATTCTTATGCCGCCTGGGTGCATGAAATGTCTACCTTCCTTGATATCCCAAGGCAGCAGGTTTCTGTTTATTATCACATTGGCCTTTTCCAGTGTTTCCTCGATTGTGCCTCCGTCACCTTGTTTTGTTATGTCTATCAGGATCACGTGGGATTGCGTGAAGCCCTTGTGCTCGGCTAGAACATTGAATCCTCTTTCGTAAAGCGCCTGAGCAAAGGCTTTTGCATTCCTCACTACTTGGCTTGCGAACTCCTTTCCGAATTCAAGCATCTCCGCACATGCAACTGTGAGCCCTGCAACAGCATGCAGGTGATGATTACTCACCATCCCAGGGAATGTTGCCTTCTTTATCTTCTCAGAGTTCCTTTCCCATGAAAGGATGCCACCATGTTGAGGCCCAAAGAACGTCTTGTGCGTACTCAGGCTAACGACGTCTGCACCTTCTCTAAGAGGATCTTGGAATTGCTTTCCCGCGATCAGTCCTGCCACATGGGCAGCATCATACCCTACAGTGGCGCCGACCGAATGTATGGGCTCAACAAGCTCCTTAACGGGATGCGGAAAAGGGAAAACACTTGCCCCAAACATGACAAACTTCGGAGGCCTACCCTTAGCAGCAAGCTCTTGGATCTTGATCGTAGCCTTGTCCACATCTATGTTCAGCTCTTTGTAATCAAGCGGAAGATATTCTACATTTAGGCCCTTGACAGCCCCAGCCGTCCCGCCTAATTCCTTCTTACCTGACGTGATGTGCCCTCCGCATGGTATGGACAATGCCAGCAAAGTGTCGCCAGGCTCCGCGAACGCTGTATATACAGCAAGGTTTGCGACTACTCCTGATATTGGTCTTACATCGACAAATTCCGCATTGAAGAGTCTCTTCATCAGTTCAATGCACTTGAACTCGACTTGATCTATGAATCGACAGCCTGCATAAACACGTTCA
>CAZDNV010000032.1:0-18643 GCA_964506875.1 uncultured Candidatus Bathyarchaeia archaeon | reverse complement strand
GAAGAAAGATAGTTGTTCAAACCTTGAAGCGAGTAACTCATGTTCGAGTTTTCTCTCACCCGCCAATCCTCAATCTCCAAATACTGATCGACAAGATCGGCATCGCTCAAGAGTGCGGCCAACTCTCTCTGATCTTGATGTTGTTTTCTGTACAGAATGTAGGCTTTCGCCGTTCGCGCGTCCCCATTTTCTATGAGTGTCTTCTCAACTATGTCCTGAATTTCCTCAACCGTCGGGCATCCGTCTTCTCCAAACCGCCTCCAAAGCTCATTGACAACATGATCACTTAGCTTCTTGGCTTGCTCGCGGTCTTTTCCGCCCACTGCCTTAGCGGCTTTCCAAATGGCGTTTCCTATTCGTTCCTGATCAAACGATTCTAGTCGGCCATCACGCTTTCTAACAAGCTTCATGCTTTTACCTCTTTGAGCAGTTTCTGAAAATCTTCAGGTTCTTCGAACTGCCTGTAGACCGAGGCGAACCTGATGTAAGCTACTCGGTCAAGCTTTTTCAGATATTTAATGACAATGTCTCCGATCTCTCGGGAGCTAGCTTCTCCTTTTCCTAGGACCATCAAGTCTTGTCTTACCTGCTCGGATAGTTGGTGGATCTGATCCATCGTTACCGGCCTCTTCTCGCACGCTTTTTGCAGACCTCTCACGATCTTGTTCAAGTCAAAACGTTCAAGTCTGCCGTCTTTTTTCTTCACCATCAACTCCACGGTTTCCACGTACTCGTAGCTTGTGAAGCGCTTTCCGCAGACCGCACATTCCTTCCGTCGCCTAACCGTGTTGTCCTGCGAGTCCCTCGTTTCAAGGGTTTTAAGGTCTTCAGATCCACAATACGGACAGTTCATAAGCCGCTTCACAGCCCTTAGTGTCTGATTGGCAAAGCAGACGCTGTATCTAGTGTTTGATTATTTAAGGCCTTTATACAGCAAAGTTGAAATCGCTAGCGAAAGAAACGTTACAGAAGATGTGCAGCTTACACATAATCACAATAAACATTGAGATACAGAGCAACCGTTTTTCGCAAAAAGAACTTCAGTCTGCAGACGTGAAGGGTGTGTTTAAGACTTTCGTGGCCGAAGTCAAAGAAATGCAGTTGAGCAAACGCACGCACCAACGTCGCGCTGAGTCAAGTGGGCTCAAATCTGGATTATGTTCATGGCTGCATTGGTACAAGAAGTGAACGACAAGACTCTGTCTCCAATCTGGACCCACCAGACAAACCGCGTGCTTTTCTTCAAGTGTGATTCTTTGTTCGAGACAATGCGAAAACCAAGCATGAAATCGACAAGATGAAACCAAGTGATGGAAATACACCAACGTAACCTAAGCTTGTAGCAAAAATGAGTCCGCTGACCAATGATCCGAGTGTCTGACCGACGTCCATTAACGTGTCTAGAAAACCCATTGAGGCGCCAACAAGCTGGCTGGGCGCCAGCTCGGTCACCAGCGCCGGCGTAGACGATGTGACTATTGCGAATCCAAGACCATAAGTCACTGAAAGCACGAGCAAGATTCCGAAGTCAGCAGTGAACGGCATAGCCAATAGAGGAAAAACTGAAACTACAGAACCCACAATAATCGGGATCCGTCTGCCAATCTTATCAGAGGCTCTGCCCATGTATGGTTTAGCTACGATCGGAATAGCTACTAAGCTTCCAGTTATAACAGCTGTCAAGAGCCAATCAAACTCTAGGAACTCTCTCAAGTATTTCGAAAGGTAGAATTCCAAAGAACCAAAAGCATAGTATTGAGCGGCTTGAACAAAACAGCCGATCAGAACACCACGGTTACTGACAACTTGTCCCCACCCTTGAAACACGTTTCCAAGTGTTGTTCTCAGGTTTTCTTTCTTAGTTGAGACGGAAGGGTTTTTTCCTTCAACCATGAAAAGCAGGCCTGTGCAGAATGCTGCCAATCCAGCTAATGCGACACCCACGTAGAGTATATTGAAGCTGCTGTTCGTGATTTGCAGTATCGTTCCGCCAAGGATGGGTGCAATGACTCTGCCGACGTAGGTAGCTGACGAGAAAAGTGAAATACGTTCTCCACGTTTAGCTGGAAATGATTCTGCTATAGAGGCTTCTGCCACCGGGACAAAGATGGCAGTGGCAAATCCATGGTAGAAGCGGATGAGAATGAGTTGCCACCAAGCTGTAATGAAGAGGTAGAAAAATGGTGCCGAGGCAAAGAGAAAGCCTGCCATAAGCAGGAATTTTCGTCTTCCCAGAATGTCTGAAAGGGAAGCAGCGGGAAGGCTGACTAGTATGCCTGGGATGGTTGAAGCAGCTGAGACAAGCCCAGTCCATTCGGGTGGCGTGCCTAGACTCGCAGAAAAAGGCCCGAGCACAGGGTTCTTTGACATTGTGGAGCTTAAGATGGCAAAAAAGCCCATTATGCAAAGTGTCCAAAACACGCTTCTTCTGACTGCCTTAGCATCTGGAACCATCGTTAGACCATCTTAGAAGCTTACTTGCTGCGGTTTAAGCTTAAGGGCAAGACTTCAAGAATGAGGACTTTTCTGGTCAGAATGCTTCAATGTTTCATAGAGAGCATCTAAGATTGCACATGCTTTCTGAGTCGTTTCTGAGTCCGATTGTGATGTCTTCTCAAGTCCCTTTGGAACGTAGCATACGTCAAGAGTCTCCTTCAGGCGAATCTTTTCAGGGTTTTCCTCATTGAATTTGTAGTCTCTCACTATCCTTCCTATCCTCAATCCGATTGGATCCTCTGCATATGCTTATCGACGAGAGCACCAAACGTTGTTCGAACACTCTTAATAGGGTTGATCTCGGCTCTTGCAAGCGTGAATCCTATGTCCTCCTTTGGGATTTTTTCACCCTTTTCAGTAAATTCGAAAACTGTCTTTATCTGTGAACCTCTTGATCAACCAAACTGAGGCACATCTGTCAACGTGGGGCTCACGACGGGTCACCCATTGCATCTCAACTTGCTCCATAAAGCACAAAAGAAAGCACCTACGCGTATTCTTCCAATTTCCTTTTCAGAAACTCTCTTCGCTGCTTTCTATCCATCTTTTCGATTTCAGACTCATGGTTCTCCCGGATGACTCTCAACTTACAGAACGTGTAAAACGCGTCATATACTTGTGCAGCCTTCTGTATCGCTTCGTGATCGTCTTTCGCCATCATGGAAATGCCCGTCATTATTGCGTCTAGTCCAGCTCCTTCAGGGGCAACCTTCGGGCTGTCAGTGTCTGCTGCCCGAACGATTCTCGCCAATTCAAGAACTGCTTGGTCTACTATTCCATGCTTTTCGACTATGGCATCAAAGCTGCACTTGATTCCATGATGTCCCAGTTCGACGCCGGGTGCATCATAGGGTGTTGCTTTCTCCTTCTTCACTATTTCTTCGATTTTCTCTACTGGCACAAAGATAAACTCAGCCTTAGGGTCAACGAATCTCCTGATTAGCCATGGGCAAGCAGTCCTGTCAACGTGAACGTGTTCGCGAGTCACCCATTTCAAGTCTCATCACACAGGTGCTACCTCTTCCAATAGCCTATATATTAGTCTTGTACGCAACCCAATCGCATATCCCCGAGCACTAGCGCGTTCATAGTACACAATAGTTTTCTCATCTATGATCCAAGTAGGAAAGATCCGATCCTGCCAGGAACAGGCTAATGAGCATGTGTGCTTATAACTTGAACGTAAGAATCGGAGTTTGGTCTAACCGATAGAGGAATATAGGTTGAACGAAGACTTCGTTTTTCAGCATTTGGAAGCAGATGCTGATGTAGAAGAGAATCTTGAATTGATGCGAGAAGTCTTTGGTCGAGAAAGCCGCGTGGATGTTCAGGTCAAGAAGTGGATTGATTACTATCCAACGATGACGTTTGAGGATTTCTTCATGATTAGGCATCGTGGAAAAATAGTTGCGGGTCTCAACTTGATTCCTTCAGAATGGAGCATTGGCGGAATACGTATCAAGGTAGCAGAGATGGGGTGCGTGGCAACTCTGCCTAAATATCGCCATATGGGACTTCAACGAAGACTAGTCAGCGAGTTTCTCAAGCGCGCAGCTAAGTTGGATTATGACCTGTCTGCCATTGAAGGTATCCCCTACTTCTATCGCCAGTTCGGATACGAATATGCATTACCCCTTTCAGAAGAGACTAGGATTAGGATTGATCAAATACCTGATTATGAGCCCAAATGTGATATTCGCCCCTTCACCAGCACAGATATCCGCAAGGCCATGCAACTGCTCAGCAAGTCCCAACGCAGGTTCTACGTCCACAGCATTCGTAGTCGTGGCATTTGGAGCATGCAGCAAGAAACCGGCATAGTTGCAGAGCACAGGTTCGAAGGTCATGTCACAGAAAAGGATGGAAAAATGACAGCATACTTCAGGACAAACGAGCACCAGCAAAATAGGGAACTGGTTCTAAGCGAAGTAACAGATCTTGACCAGCAGACAACCCAGTCGGTTCTCAGATTTCTGAAGGACAACGGCAAACAGCATGGGCATGAGACCCTTGTTACGGCAATCAGCTATCATGATCCTTTCACCGAGCACGTTGTTGCCATAGGAGGATTAAAACGGCTTCCGCCGTACGCTTGGCAAATCCGCGCCACAGATTATGTGAAGCTTTTTCTGAAGATGAAAAGGCTTTTTGAGAAACGCTTGTCTGAATCAACGTTCCGCCACTTGACAGAAAAGATCGATTTCAATTTCTGCCGGTATACGGTTCAAATGGCAATCAAAGATGGTATGATAGTAAATGTTGAGAGATTGGCGACGAGCGATGATAGAACGATGATTTTGAATCCGCTTGTCTTCACTCAGCTGCTATTGGGACACCGAAGTCGGGAGGAACTTGAAAGGATTTATCCGGATTTTATTGTGCGACCCATTCGTAAGCATCTGGTCGACGTATTGTTCCCGAAGCTGCCTTCTTACATACACACGACATATTAGTGCCGTGCTTCCTCAAGCAGGACTAAAGGTTTATTATCGTTGTCCTCTCTGCTTTTCGGACTGGACATGACGATTCATATACGAGAATTCACAGAAGAAGACGTGCAGCAAGTAGTCGATTTGTTGAATGAGGTGTACAAGGGATCATATGAGTATACCCCATTCAATGAGGAGAGTGTCAATTTTCAGATTCGTGAGAGAAATGCCAGGATACTCGTGGCTGAAGAGAAGAGCGATATCGTCGGAGTTGTGTTGTACCGAGATGGCTACTGGGGTGAGGAAATCAGGGGGCTTGCTACTACCAAAATCGAGAAGCGTAAGCAGATAGAAGACATACTAATCCAAAGAATAGAAGGATACCTCAAAAGAGACAAAGTGTTTGCTGCGCTTGATGCGGGAAGCCCTGAGATCGACGAGTGGATTGGTCGGGGTTACATGGCTGAAGGGGGGTTGCTTCACATGATCGCCACTCTAGAATCGGCCGTTGCTCTTCCTAAAGCTCCCGAGGGCATAGTGATCCGCAGCCTGAAGCAGGGAGAGGAAGAGGAATTGATCAAGGTCATAAATGCTGGATTTGGATGGGAAAGACTCAAGCTTGGTGTTATTCAGCAATGGAAGAACGAGTCTCCTCCTTTCGATGAAGAATGGATTCATGTAGCGGAATCTGATGGAAAGATCGTTTCCGCTGTTGTTGGAAAATCAGACACTCATTACAATAGGCTATTCGCTGCTAACAGGGGCTATCTTGGACCTGCAGCAACCATTCAGGAATACTGCGGGAGAAATCTTGCATCGACTCTTACTTGTAGGGCAATGAACTTCCTCTTTGAGAGAGGATACAACCCGATTGCTTTGCACACTTCTGAGCAGAATGCTGCTTCATTGGCATTGCTAGAGAAGCTAGACTTTGGGATTAGTCATCGTTGGAAGTTTCTGTATAAGACCCTCTCAAGGAGCCAAAAAGCTCTAACGCCTGTAGGGAGCTGATAGCAAGGATTAAGAGTAAGAGACAAGTTCCTATTAGTTGAACTAGGTGTTTGAACCTAGGAGGGTGAGAAACCATGAGAAAAATGCTTGCCACAATGGTTTTTCTGTTCAGTTTGGTCGTGATTATTGCTCCGAGAATAACATATTCAGAAAGAAGAACCTATGATAGTGGAACAGGACTGGATATTCCTTTGCCTCCAGAATGTCCTACTCCAGCTTTTTACATGAGTTATGTGAATACTACGGTAGTAGATGAAGCCACAAATGCAACTACAGAAGTTGAATATCTCTGGTGGGGAGTTAGAGACAAACCGCAAATAGTTAGAATAGACTTAGGAAAGCTTCAAACAGATCCAAATAATAGCTTTGTTGTATGGGAAATTGCGCCTATGAACATAGGTGGAGCAGGATTTGGTATGGGAGGATTCTGTCCTGTTGATTGCGGAAAATACGTCATAACGTCAGCACAATACTTAAGTTATGATGGATGGGTATGGATGCTAAGATTCAACAAAGAAACTAATATTACAGATATGTTTCCATTGCCAGTAAGCCACTATATAGCTCAATCAAAAATGATTTACGACAAAGCTAATGATGTAGTTTATGTAGGTGCAGATCCAGTAATACTCAAAATTTCAGTTGAACCATTTGAACTGCTTCAAGTTATGCCTTGCTATAGTATTCAGGATATGATATTGGATGGAGATTGGTTCTGGTTTACAGGTTACAACATGCATGGAATAGGAAAAATGAGAACAGATGGAACAGACATAACATTCTATACTACACCTATGATAACTTCTTCTACTTGCTTGGCAAAATCCAAAGACGGAGAATCAATTTGGTTCACAGATTATGATAGCAATAAATTTGGAAAATTCAACATTGCTACTGAAAACATTACGGTATATCAATGTGGAATAGGTGGAGGAGAACCAATAGGAATTTCAGTTGATGGCGAAGGATACATTTGGATTTCAGCTTATCTTGGTAATACGATGCAGAAATACGATCCAGATGGAACTTATATGAATGCGTACTATGTTGGCAATCATCCTTTCTATTCAATAGTTAGCAAAAATGGCAAAGTCTGGTGTTGGGGGAGAGGAAGCACACATCTAAATCGCTATAATCCGATAGTTGGAGACGTAAATAACGATGGATATACTGGAGTAGATGACATATATTCAATAGCTATTCATTTTGGTTTAACAAAAGGGCAACCAAACTGGTATGAAAAATGTGATGTGACATTTGATGACTACATAGGAGTAGATGACATATTCAAAGCAGCAGGGTATTTCGGACAAGAAGTATGATTTTCCCTGTTTCTTTTAGTCGTTTTGTTGTGACAAATTGAGAGACATACTTGGCACACTATGATGATCGTAAAGGAATGCCTGTTGGTGTTTATTAGGAAGGAGATTCGGTTTGTGGTCAGCTGGTTGTTGCTTTCTTCATGTCTAGTTCTGTGACCCTCGTTTCGATGAATTCCGCGACTCTTTCCTGACTGTACTTCTTCTCTTCTTCTTGTTTCTTAAGCTGGTCTTCGATCGTCTTGAGCACTTTTCCAACGTCAAAGGGCTTCATTATATATGCGTCTGCTCTTCTGTTTACTGCGTCTACAGCATTCTGCAGAGTTGGATAGCCTGTTATGATTATTTTTCGCATTCTGGGAGTCGTTTCTTTAATTCGCTGCAAGAGTTCGGTTCCTTCCATGTCGGGAAGTCGAATGTCAATCAAGGCTACGCTGTAAAATCCAAGCTCTGTCGCTTCGATGGCCTTCTTGGCCGTGTCAACTGATTCAACATCATAGCCTTCTTCCTCCAGTATTGCCATTAGCACTTTTCTTATGTTCTCATCATCGTCAACAACCAATATTTTAGCAGGTCTGCCCAAACTTCCTCACCTCATCGCTTTATCCAGTTCTCAGAAAGGGAGAGTATGGTAGCTCTTCCTTCCTGAGCTTAGTGGTGGAATGGAAATCTCGACCATGACCATCGTGTTTCTGTAAATCATCGTATAGACCCCCGCAATCGAATGTAAACCTTGAATGTAATTCTGTCAACCCTCAATAAATCGCTTATGAATCCCAGATCTGAATTCCTGACCCAGCTTGGAAATCAGGGAACAATAAATGACAATTGCCAGAATTCACTTCTTCTTATTAAAGCTCCGCCTAGCGGCAGAAACATAATCAGCAAAGAGGAATCTCTTGCCTTCATCCCATTCGAGTGACTGCCCTGTTTTCTCATGGAGCTTCTTCATTATCAGGATCTCCAGAAAGCGGGATCCTTCTCCGAAGATCCTTTCAAGCCCCTTACTAAAGCCCACAATCTTGCTAGGTATCTGTCCTCTGGCCACTTTGAATTTGCTTT
The DNA here is from genome assembly GCA_964506875.1 of uncultured Candidatus Bathyarchaeia archaeon. Lineage (GTDB taxonomy): Archaea > Thermoproteota > Bathyarchaeia > Bathyarchaeales > Bathycorpusculaceae > CAZDNV01. The sequence continues at coordinate 10,326 of CAZDNV010000032.1, read as the reverse complement.
CAAGATGAAAATAAATCGACTGTCTAGCAGAGTCCCCCAGTGTTGACAAGGCATCATCGATGGATTCTAGCAGAAGTTTATCGAAAGCCTTGTCAGCCAAACCCTAGGCTCCTTCAAGAGGCGCAAATCGGAAATCAGACATATAATTGGTTGCCCATGACTTCTTAAGGTTTTCTTACGCCCAGCCTGTTGGCGCCCAAGTTAGACTACTGCTATTCTTCTGCCATCGAAGTCGCGTCTTGAAAAACCGAATTCAGCCTTAACCTGCCTCAATCGCTCTGCATTGAATACTGGACCATCTCTGCAGACTCGATACTTGCCTATCACGCAGCTGCCGCACAAGCCAATAGCGCAACGCATCAAGCGTTCTAGACTGGCCTCGATGGCGACGCCTCTCATTTCTGCGAGGTCGAAGACTTTTCGCATCATGCGTTCAGGTCCGCAAGTGTAAACCATGTCGAACTCTTTCTTAATCATAAGCTTTTCGACAGGCTCCGTTGCCAGGCAATTAAGGCCGTAACTTCCATCTTCGGTGGTTGCAATGACGTTTTCATCATTGCACAGCTTTTTTAGTTCGTCAATATAGAGCAGTTCGCTTCTGGATTTTGCGCCTATAACGAAGGTCAGGCTTGAATTGCTGCTAACCAGCTTCTTGGTCAAGAACAGCAATGGTGCTATGCCTGTTCCGCCCCCGACGATCATCACGTTCCTTCTTCTGAGGGTGAAATTGTTCCCGAAGGGTCCACGTACACCTATTGTCTCGCCTGTCTTCATATTATGCATTGCCTGCGTTGCCTCGCCGACTTTCTTGACGACCGCTGTGACGATGCCATCTTCACTTGCACTCATTATGCTTAATGGGATCTCGTCTGTCCCAGGTATCCAGAGCATTAGGAATTGACCTGGTCTAGCTCTTGCACATTGCTTGTCCTTGAATGCGAAGGTTTTCACTGTTGGGCTTTCGTTTGCTACGTTCAGGATTCTTGCAGTTCTCAGCTTATTAGCAGCGGTGTGATAGGCCGACAATGTCTTTCACGCTCCTGAAGCCCTTCCGTTTCAGATAGGAATCTATTCCGCGTGCAATGGTACTGAACACGTTTGGCCCTCTTAGAGCTACTGCAGTTCCGATTTGGACCGCAGATGCTCCTGCCAAGATGAATTCCACTGCATCACGCCAATCACTTATTCCACCGCATCCAACTATTGGGACCTTGACCTGCTCATAAATGTCGTAAGTGCATTTGATTGCGAGTGGTTTTACTGCTGGTCCTGACAGCCCCCCAGTCTTGTTGCTTAGCATCGGCCTAGTAGTTTCGACGTCGATTGCCATGGCTTTGACCGTGTTGATAGCTACTAAAGCATCTGCACCTGCTCTAGTGGCTACTTCAGCAATGTCCGATATGTTCATTACGTTGGAGGATAGCTTGACAAGCACTGGTTTTTCCACAGCAGATTTGACTTTTTTGACTACTGCAGCCAAGGTTTCCGGATCTTGGCCAATCTCTGAACCCGTTTCCTTAACGTGAGGACATGAAACGTTCAGTTCCACACCGTCAGCGCCTGCAAAGACGGCCTGCCTACAAACGGCAGCATACTCCTCTTCAGAGTAACCATAAACACTCGTGATCAAAGGAATCTTTAAAGTGGCCTTGGCTTCGCGAATCTCTTTCACAAACTCCCTTATACCAGGGTTTGGAAGCCCCATAGCATTGATTAAGCCACACTTCACTTGGACAACCGTCGGGTTTGCATAACCCTTCCGCGGCTTCAATCCTACAGATTTTGTAACGACAGCGCCTGCTCCGCCTTCGCTGATGCTCTCGAGCGTGTCGGCAGTGTAACCCAAAATCCCAGAAGCCAACATTGTGGGATTGGCAAGCCTCAAGCCAGCTAAGTTAGTACTTAGACGAACAACATTCAATCATATTTCCCCATGAATGGTCCTTCAACCGACGTCAGCAAAACTCGATGCCTCTGTCATAGCCCTCCCTTTTCTGTTTTCGCTTATATATTAATGAGACTCTTTCTGCAGAAGAACCGAATCCTCGTTCGACTCGTACAGATGATTGTCCAAATTGCGCAAGGAATTGGCCATCCCTGATCCATGGGGCTCTCTCCGTTTTCCTCCCGAAAAGTGCCCAAGCACTTCGTCAAGCTTCATGCAGGTGGAACTGCCTCAGCACTGGTGGTGAATGGCAGAGTAGTGTCATGATGGTTTGTTCCATAGTATTAATTAGGGCAAAGCCTAGGAATAGTGTGGTTGTTGAGGTCTGCAGATGAAAGCAACGGTAGTCGAATGTTCATTTGGGGTGCTTGCCTTCAACGATGAGAACAAGCTTATAGGGAAAGCGTTGTTTCCCCCAAAGCCTCAGATCGCCGCCAAGACCCTAGCAAAAATTGAAGCTGGAAAGATGACTGACGAGATAGCTGATTTGATCAAGCACCTTCAGGGAGAGGGTTATGAGTGCTTTGTTTTTGAGGGTGATGCGCTTGCTGAAGACGCAAGACGAAAGCTGGGCATCAATGTTGAAGCGTCAAAGTCTTCAGCGGCAGGTGAGATGCTTCGGTCGCGCATTGATCAATTTGCGGTTGATACAGGTTTTGTTAACGATCTAGAAGCCTTTGGCTTATGGATACACAACTTGACAATGGAAATAACGAAGTTGCGCGTCAAGGGCGCGACAGAGAAGCGAGACATTGTTGTCGCTCAAGCCATCCAAACGCTTGACGATTTGGATAAGGCCATAAACCTGCTCATGAGCCGCGTGAGGGAATGGTATGGAGTACACTTTCCTGAGCTGGATCGCCTGATGGAAAAACATGAAACATATGCGCGGCTAATCGTGAAGTTGGGGAGCAAGGAGAGTTTCACAGTTGAGAATCTTAAGGAGGAGGAAATCCCAGGTCCGAAAGCTGAGGCCATAGCGAAAACAGCCGAAAAGTCCATGGGTGCACACCTTGCGGAAACAGACCTGCGGCAAATTCAAGCCCTATGCAGGAACATGCTAGACCTATACCATCTGAGGCAGGAATTAGAAGGGTATATGGATAAGACTATGGAGGAAGTTGCGCCGAATGTGAAGAGCCTAGCTGGGTCGCTTTTGGGGGCACGCTTAATCGCCATCGCGGGCGGGCTGCAAAACCTTGCCATGAAACCAGCAAGCACAGTTCAGGTTCTGGGAGCAGAAAAAGCATTGTTCCGCTCGCTCAAGACTGGTTCAAGACCGCCTAAGCATGGGATGATCTTCCAACACACTCTCATACATGATGCGAAGAGATGGCAGAGGGGAAAAATCGCTAGAGCCTTGGCTGGAAAATTGGCTATAGCGGCCAGAACTGACGCGTTCGGTGGCAGAGACATAAAAGAAATGCTGAAAGCTAGACTGGACAGGAGGATCGATGAAATCCGCGAAAAATATGCTGAGCCTCCAATCATCCAAGAACCAAGAGCCAAGCGGGAGAAAGCCAGAGGCGAGAAGAAGTGGGGAAAGCATAGGCGTGAACGTTAGGGTAAGACCTCACCCGAGTTTCCCAGGGATATTTCAGGTGACACTTGAAGACGGCGCCAAACGTCTTGCCACTGAGAATCTGACCCCTGGCAGAAATGTTTATGGTGAAAGGCTTGTTCACAGTGAAGGAACAGAATTTCGAGTTTGGGATGCGTTCAGAAGCAAGCTCGCCGCAGCAATATTGAAAGGCTTAAACGTTGTTCCAATAAAACCGGGACATCACGTTCTCTATCTAGGTGCTGCTTCTGGCACAACTGCCAGCCACGTCTCAGACATCGTCGGTAAACAAGGGCATGTCTACTGTGTCGAGTTCGCATCAAGATCCATCAGGGATCTTGTCGAAAACGTCTGCGCATACAGGGTCAACATGTCACCGATACTTGAAGATGCTCGACTACCAGAGAAATACTCGAAGCTCGTACGTGGAAAGATTGATGACATCTACTGCGATATTGCACAGCCGGAGCAGGCGAAGATCTTGGCAGACAACGCTGATATTTTTCTTAAAGATCGAGGATGGGTGATGCTTGCCGTGAAGGCCCAAAGTATAGACGTGACGAAGGAGCCTTCAGAAGTCTACAAGAGCGAGGGCAATGTATTGAAGAATCGCGGCCTTCGAATAGAGGAAGTCGTGCAACTGGAGCCCTATGATAAGGCTCATGCCATGATAGTCGCTCAACCCCAGTTATTATCTTCTAGAAGATAAGTATAGTTTATATCTTACAGCATCATGGATGTTCTACGTGACGACCCGATGAGTTTTGAGCAGGGGGAGGGAGTGAGGGCTACGGAGGCCCTCCTTAGAGAAGCAGGTTTTGACGTATCCGAACCATGTCGTTCCCGACCAAGCTGTTTTGACCTAGCTGCACGAAAAAACGAGAACTTAGTGTTGATAAAAGTCCAATCAGACATCGACAGCTTCTCACTAGGTGACTCCGTTGAGCTCAAAGGGATCTCTAGCAGTGTCTTTGCCAATCCAATCTTGGTTAGTAAAATGACACGCGAGAAACCTCTGGAAGATGACACTGTATATTCTAGACATGGTGTTTCAGCTATTAGCGTGAGGACATTTGAGAGCATTGTTGTAGGCAAAACACGCCCGTTGATCCAAGCTGGGCCAGGAGGCTACTACGTAGAGGTTAATGGACGAGCTGTGAGACGCAGAAGACAGAAGCTTGGCTTATCGGTTGGTGAAATGGCTGAAAAGATCGGAATCTCTCGCAGAACGCTTTATGGTTATGAGCGAGGAATGACCAAGGCTTCTGTTGCAGCCGCATACAATCTGGTCTTTATTCTGGGGATTCCTGTGGCGAAATCAGTGAACGTTCTTGAAAGACCTAGGACTCAGCACACATGCTGTCTTCTGGCAACTGCCAAACGTATGATCGCCAAGAACAAGCTGCTCACGAGGATTTTCATGAAAAACGACCGCTATAGCCTTGCAACCGTCAAAAAGGCTCCATTCGATTTCGTAATAACAATCCCGAAGGAGAGAATGAAGATCATCGGAGGCGTTGCAGGTAGCAAGGAACGCAGGCTTGACGAGAGAGTGGACGAGATCTTGAGCGTCAGCAAGGTGGTTCAAGCACACCCAGTACTCATAACAGAAGGACAGAGACTACCGGACAAGAACATATCCTGCATTTGCCGTGAGGAGCTTTCCAGAATCAAGAGCCCTGAAGAGCTGATCGGGAGCGTTACGTGAGCTTCGTCTGACGTGCATCCCTGTCTCTTATTGCTTTTTGGGCAGGCTTCCATGATTTTCTTACAAATTCAGGATAATCTGCTGTCTCATCAAGGCAACGCGAAAGAAAGCCCACTGTCCTAGAATCTGAGGGATAGCCCGAACCGAAATCTCCATAAATGCTTGCCAACTCGGCTATTGCTCGGTCCCTCTCAACCTTAGCGATTATTGAAGCAGCTGAAACTACGGGATAGTTTCGGTCAGCTTTATGTTCCGAAATGATCTTTATCTTGAAAGGCAACAATTCCAGTATGTCTTGCTTGAACCTCTCTTCCACAACATCTGAAGCATCAACGTAAGCCACATCCGGTCTAAGGTTCTGGATCACTTTAGCCATGGTTCGAGCCTCCAACCAGTTCAGCTTACGAAGCTTCTTCCCCTCGAGTACAACCTCATCGATCTCTCTGGGTAATAGCTTTTCAATGCTGTAATCATGTACAACCTTTTTGATTTCAGGGGCAAGCGTCTCTCGCCTGCGTGCTGACAGAAGCTTTGAGTCCTTGACTCCAAGTTCGACGAGTCTTGGTAGGTCCTTCTCTTCTACAAGAACGCCGGCAATAACCAATGGTCCGATCACACAGCCTCGTCCAGCATCATCCACCCCGGCGACAAGCAAGCGAAAGCAGCTCCTGAAAGGTTATTCCTGATCCGAAGTTATAACGCTTTGTTCTCAAGAAACTCAAGCGTCTTTTCAAGAATCACTTCATGGATTCTATCCCTATTCTCGTAGGTTACGGCGTACAAGTCAGCATCCTTGCGTGCCTTGACTTCAGTTATCAGGCTGTCTCTTGCCTTCCAATGAACAACGCCAATCACAAATTTCCTGCTATCTATAGCCTTTTTGACAGCTTCCTTGAATAGGGCGGAAAGCAATTCCATCGGCCCAATCTCATCAATAACCACCACATCCGAGTTGTCAACTGCGTTCACAATAGCTCCGACACCTAGACCTTCAAGGCCACTCATGTTTACTCGGTACCTGCCGACTTGGGGCCCACTCTTCAAGCTAGCATGAGCAAGCCACCCTTTCTTAAGAGAGCTCAGGTCGATGATTTCGAATCCAATTCTTGCCCCACATGACCGAACTTCTTGACTGGCCATTCCTCCTACTGCATAGCCTTTAACCTTCAAGGCTTGCGCGATCTTCATCAACACCGTTGTCTTTCCAGAGCCAGGCGAACCGGTCAAAAGCAGCAGACGTTTTCTCAAACCTGGTCCCTCTTAACCAGAAGCCTAATATTTCCCTAAAATGGCTTGTCCCAATCACTCTTAAGGATCAATGAAGCCATGACAGCGTCAGATTTCAACATCGACTTCCCAGTAGAGATTATAACCGAAGGCCAAGAGAAGTTCCTAGTGCCAAGGCTCAAGGCATATATGAAATCTGCTTCTGATTATGCACCTTCAAAGGCTCCAGTGTTTTATAATCCCGTCATGGAATTGAGCAGGGACATTGCGACCTTAGTCTTGAAGGTTTATCAAGGGATGGTCGGCCATGAGATTTCAGCTTGTGAGCCTCTGGCAGGCTGCGGCATTAGAGGAGTGCGTTTCGCAGCCGAGGTGAAAGGGACCAAGAAAGTTGTAATGAGCGACATTAGCAAGAAAGCCTGTCAGATCGCCAGATATAACGTGAAATTGAACAAGCTTGAGAGGAAAATTGTGGTTAAGAACGAGGATGCGAATCTTCTCTTAAGCAAGAATAGCGCACCGCATAAAAGATTCGACGTTGTGGATGTAGACCCTTTCGGCTCACCTGTACCCTACATGGACTCCGCGGTTAGAGCGCTCCGAAATCATGGCCTCTTGGCTTTGACCGCAACTGACATGGCCCCACTGTGCGGAGTTCATCCGAGAGCGTGCGTTAGGAAATACGGCGGAAAGCCTTTGCGCGCCGAATACTGCCAGGAACTTGCCGTCAGGCTTCTGACTGGTTGCCTAGCAACATTGGCAGCAAAACACGAAATGGGTATTCATGTTGTGCTCAGCCACAATGCTAGTCATTACATTAGGGTCTATTCGATCATGGAATACGGGGCAAAGAAGGCTGACGAAAGCCTCAAGAACATGGGCTATATGCTGCATTGCTTCAATTGCTTTCATAGAGAAACAGTTTTGGGGCTGTCAGCTCTAGGAATCGCCGATAAGTGTAGTGAATGTGGCTCTAGACTCAGTGTGGGTGGACCTTCGTGGTTGGGCAGACTTTTCGACAGAAGCTTCTGCGAGCGGATGGCAGATGAGTTAGAACATGAGAAGCTTGGACAGAAAGGGAGAATAGCAAAGATGCTAGCGTTGACAAGAGATGAGGTTGATACGACTGTCGGGTATTATGTGATTGACAAGCTTTGTGATGCTTGGAATCTTCCCGTTCCGTCAGTCAGAAGTGTGATTGGATCTCTTAGAAAGGATGGCTTTCAAGCTTCTCTGACGCGCTTTACCCCTAAGGGTGTAAGAACAGATGCTTCTGCAGCGAAGATGAAAGCGTTACTAGAAGAGATGGTCAAAGGCAGTCAGTGAGTTCATGCAGATTCAAGTCTGCTTATTCAGGTTCCTTTTATTGTGCAGTGTTTTTCAATGTATTCTTTGAATTGGTCTCCTAGGGTTCGCTTTATTAAGTCCATTCGAATGTTTTGATATTCGTCTCGAAGTATATCGAAGTGGAAGCTGTCCCATTTTCGTCCGTTGACAAAAACAACTTGTCTGGCTACTCCCATCCTTTTGAAGCCGCAGGATTCCAAAGCCTTGTGGGCACGACGGTTGAATTCTACGCTCCATGCTTCACACCGCTCCACGTTTAGTTGGTGAAAAGCCATTTCCAGCAAGGCAACGGTAATCTGTCGACCTAGGCTCTTTCCCCACAGTTCCTTCTTCCCGATATATGTGCCGATGTCCGCATTTTTCACGTTGCTCCACTCTTGGCGGTGCAGGCGAGCAGTCCCAATCGGCTCCTTTGAATCAGCAAGCTCAACGATGAAATGGAGTTCTCTTTCATCTTTGACCCACTCAACATATTGATTTTCTAGTTGCGCCATATTCAAGAAGTTCATAGGTCTACTCCTAGAATACATTATCACCTCGAAATCGTTCTCCCATTCGTGCAATATCTTTAGGTCCTCTTTTTCTATAGGACGGAACCGAACTTTTCCGAATTCAAACAAAGATATTCACCGTGCAAGCTTACATTGCTTTGCACAACGTTACTCTTAACCTTAATTCAGTACATAAAGCTGCGAGTCGACTCTAGGGTGAGGGCTATCTCAGCCGCATGCTTCATGCGCCTCAGTCGAGCTTGGATGGGAAGAGCTCGAGCGTGCTATCTTGTAGTTTTCTGTTACATTTTCGAGATTTCCGTTTTCGAGTGCATAGATTTCTTTAAGGTTTTTCTTCCAATCCCTTTCATACATTAATGGGTCATCTATTCGCCTTTCTGAAGGGTCACAGTGTATCCATCTTTTCTTTTTGCTGTCCCATGTTTCGGTCCAAACGTGGTCAGACACGTCGAGAACCAATCTAGCACGATAGTTGTGGGCCAAGCAGAGAGCGGTGAACAGAATGCTGAATTCGCCGCACCGTCCTCTACCATAGTCTATAATTTTCAAGGGGTCATCGTTGCGGATGATTTCACCCTTGTCCCATTTTACGTTTCCATGAAGCCAATCCAGCAATTCCTCTACTCTTAGTCTCCTTTCGAAAAGGCTTCTCAACCTAAGAAGCAAAAATGGATCAGCCAGTCTGATACTGATTCTTCTGTACTTCTCAACTGTCCTCTGATCGCTAACGGCCAATCGCCCAGACCTTCTTCTCAGATTGAGTAGCAACACCAAGCAGTGATAACTCTGAACGGTGCTTAGTAAAACTCTTATGTAATGGGAATCAATATCTGGAGTTTCTAGAACTACCACAAGTACTCAAGCCATACTGCAGACGCATCAGAGTGCTTTCCGCGCATGTTAAATAATAGGTTTCATATTTCTGTCTGCAGCCGCATGATCAATGGGGGTGCTGTAGAGATCAAGAAAGTTCTGGTAACATCAGCGTGGCCCTATTTGAATGTCACTCCTCATCTTGGCAATCTAGTCAGCTCCTTCCTTTCAGCGGATGTTGTTGCCAGATACCACAGGTTGAAGGGCGACGACGTCGTAATGGTAAGCGGCTCAGATGAGCATGGCACTCCAATCGAGGTTGAAGCAGTGCGCTTAGGTATGCCGCCAAAGGAGCTTACAGACAGAAACCATGCCAAAGTCGTGGAGCTAATCGGCAAGTGGGGAATATCCTTTGACAACTACTCGAGAACCGAAAATCCAGCCCATAAGGAGTTTGTGCGGGACCACCTGTTGAAAGTTTACAGCAATGGATACATATTCGTCCAAGAAGCCGAAATGCTCTACTGCGAACACTGCGGCCGATTCCTGCCAGACCGTTTCGTCGAAGGAAAATGTCCACACTGTGGTTATGCAGGCGCTCGCGGAGACCAGTGTGAGGCCTGTGGAAGACTACTCGAACCAACTCTTCTCAGCGAACCTTACTGTGTTATCTGTAAGGGCAAGCCCAAAATAAAGAAAACCAGCCATTGGTATTTTGACTTACCGAAACTTTCTCCGCAGCTTAGCAGCTACCTCAAAGGCAATAAGCAATTGACAAGCAATGTGAGGAACTTCAGCTTAAACTGGGTCAAAGAAGGGTTAAAACCGAGGGCGGTGACAAGAGATCCCAGCGTGCGAACACAATGGGGAATCCCTGCACCTTTCCCAAATGCAGAAGGCAAAACGATCTATGTCTGGGTTGAAGCTGTTCTGGGTTACGTATCAGCAACGATCGAGTACTTCAAGAGCATCGGAAAACCCGAAGAGTGGAAGGAATTCTGGTTCAACGAACGAGCAAAATCATTGTATTTCATTGGCAAAGACAACATACCATTCCATACAATCATCCTGCCAGCTTTGCTGATAGCTTCACGTCAAGACTACAATCTACCATGGAACGTCGCAGCCACAGAATTCCTGCAGTTCAAAGGCCAAAAAGCCTCCAAAAGTAGCAAGATCGGCATATTCATAGATGAGGCTCTAGAGCTATTCC
>CAZDNV010000031.1:0-18658 GCA_964506875.1 uncultured Candidatus Bathyarchaeia archaeon | reverse complement strand
ACAGATACGAAGCCCAAAGCCGTCCCTAGATCATGAAGACTAATAAAAACCATTTGAGGCCAATTTCGGAACAAGCATGCGCGCTACAATGTACGTTGGAAAAGCCACGCGCATAGACAACCCCCCCATTCTAGAAGACCTTCATAGTGTGCCTGATCCGGGATCCAGCAGGTAACAGCGTTTTCACATTCGAAAAGCGCGACGAATTGGCGAAAACAGCGGACTAGCGCGCGTTCTGCGCAAAGGCAGCCCCCATTTCATCTTTGTGTCCAATCGTAGAAGCCTTTGCCAGTCTTTCTTCCCAGCAGTTGGGCTTTGACCATTTGTTTCAGTCCCGTGCTAGGGTGAAATTTCGGATCCAGTTCCTTGGTTAGGACTTCGGCTATGGCCAGTGCCGTGTCAGAGCCTATGTAGTCTAGAAGCTTAAGTGGGCCCATGGGCCAATTCAGTCCCAGCGTTATGGCTTTGTCAATGTCGTCTCTGTCTGCGACTCCCTCCCAATACAGTGCGGCTGCTTCATTCAACGCAGGGATAAGTATACGGTTTACGATGAAACCCGGACAGTCTTTCTTGACAAGAACTGTCTCTTTCTCCATCTTATGTGCTACGGCGAGAACTGCTTGCGTCGTTTCTTTGGAGGTTCTTGCTCCTTTTGTCACTTCTACGAGTTTCATGAGTTGTGGTGGGTTAAAGAAGTGCATTCCGCAGACCTTTTCAGGTCGCTTGGTTGCAGAGGCAAGTTCCGTGATGCTTACGGAGGACGTGTTGGATGCTATTATCGCCATAGTTGGGGCATAGGCGTCTATTTCTCGGAAGATGGCTTTCTTGAGTTCAATGCTCTCTGGAGCCGCCTCGATTATCAGGTCAGTATTGGAAATCGCTTCTTTCAGATCAAGCATCGGATGGATTCGACCAAGAGTTTCAAGCATTTGGGCTTCGGTCATCTGTCCCTTCTTGACGAAACGCTGGAGGCTCTCCGTGATCATGCTCATGCCGCTGTCAAGAAATCTCTGTTCAATATCACGCACGTTCACGTCGTATTTGGCAACCTGAGCAGCAACCTGAGTGATTCCATGCCCCATCAAGCCTGCACCCAAGACTGCGATCCTTCTGATCTCTGTCAAAACTTACACCTTTCAAATTGAAGGGATACTTAGCCCATTAAACCATTAAAAAGGTTTGCTGGGAACAGCTTTTCTTCGTAGCATATCAATCACAAATGGCATTAGTCTTCTTTGCGAATGCCTCTGCTATTCCCTTTTCGATATCAACAGCATCGTTCGCCATTAATCATAATAAGGAGGAGATACAAGTACATGTCCATATTGTATGAGGTCAAAAGTGAGATAATGCCTACCGATCCTGTTTGCGGCGCGATTCTGGATGAAAAGACTTCCAAGTTCAAAATAACCTATGAAGGAGACACTTTCCACTTCTGCAGCGTAACCTGCAAGAAGAGATTCAAAAGACACCCTATGAAATTCGTGAAGTGAAGACAGAATCACATGTGCGCAGCTCTTCGCCCTGTCGATTTTCGACTGAAAAGGATCATGTGACTGAACCAAAATGCGCGACGGATCTTGGAGCCTATGATCTTGGGCTAGGCCAGGTTCAGGCCAATGTGCTCGCACCTTGAGGCATTGGAAAGTGTGGTGGACGGGCCGGGATTTGAACCCGGGGCCTCCACGATGCCAACGTGGCGATCATGCCAGACTGATCTACCCGCCCATTGGATTTTTCTTGGAAAATGGCTCTCGGTAAGAAAACCTAACCTTGTTCTTATGTCTTGCGTCTAAAAAGGTTCATGTACGCTCCCCTTACTTGGCTCTGCCTTTCCTGCTTATGATAAGCGTCTTCTCATCATCCAGCATGCAAGCATGACTATTTCGCAGAATTAGCCACTATACAGATATTCCTTCAACAAGCTCTCGACTTCGCCTTTCTTGCCTGACAGGCCCTTCCATAAGTCCTTGTCTTTGTATGCTCTCAGTTTCTCAATGGTTTTGCTAATCAGTTTTCGAGGGAATACGTCACCTTCCTCATAGAATCGCTGGTCTCTGCGAAGATTCCTAGCTGCCTCGTGACAAGAACGAGGCAGCCGCTTCAACCTTCTACGTCGACTTCCATCTGCCTCAACATGAAGATTCTCTGCGATCTTTAGTGCCTTCTCGGGATTTTCCAGTCCGCGGTTTACTGCAACAGTCACGCCTGAGAAAAGCAAGTATGGATTTGCCAGAGGGTCAGGAGCTCTATACTCGAATGTTTTCCTGTAGCCGCCAACCTTGTCAACCTCCTTCTTGAAGCTCCACCACAATGGAATGCGAATCAGTGCCAAGCGGTCTCTAGCGCTCCAGCAAATGTGCATTGGTGACTCCTTGCGTGCAATGAAACGCAGATAGGAAACGGGAGTCGTGTTTCCGAACGCTGCTAGGCTGGGGGCAAGATCAAGGATTCCGCCTATCATTCGTAGGGCTTCATTACTAATGTTTCCATTCGAGTCAGCAATGATATTCTCGTTGTTTCTCAGACAACATAAGTGAATATGCATCCCAGTTCCTGCATGATCGAGGGCGATTTTCGGCGAAAACGAGACGGACAGACCATGTCTTGCACAAGCGTTTCGGATAACCCATTTCGCGACGGCTATGGCTTCAGCCATCTCTACTAGGCCCTGAGCTTTAAGCTCCACTTCATGTTGCTCCATGAGAGTGTTGTCCTTGGCCAATATTCGACCGACTTCGCAATGGGCATACTTAGTGGCAATGCCAATGTCGGCCAATGTGGCCAGGATTTCGCTTCGAACATTCTCGAAGCTCGCAAAAGGCGCAGATTCATGATAATTGCCATCTTGGGCTTTCTGGGAGGAAACGTCGTTTGCCAGCTTGGAAATGACATAGAATTCAAGCTCAGCCAAACCTCTAAGGATGATACCGCTTGAGACTCGCAGTTTTTCTTCGGCTCTTGCTAGCACGTTCCTAGGTGAGATGCTCAGTGGCTCCCCAGTCTCATCGAGGTAGTGACATAGAACGTTTAACGTTGGGATCGTCGCAAAAGGGTTGACAAAGGCTTTCTCAAGATCTGGAGATATGTAAATATCACTCCTGCCCGGCTCGACAAACGAGAACAAGCTTGAACCGTCGACTCTTTCGCCGAACTCGAGAATATCGAGGACTCGTTCTTTGTCTGCCGCCGAGAAACTCAGCGTTTTTAGACGCCCATCTTCAGGAATGTGGCACAGATTGATGATCCTTATACCATTCTTTGAGACAAATTCTGCAGCATCTTCCTTTCCGTAGAATCCTTGGTAGCCGTGCATCAGGGGTCACTCTTGCCATGAGAGTCTTAAGCAGGGTTTAGCAGGCATTTTAACTCTCCTGTTTGATTCTCAATACGTATGCGTATGTCTTCACACGGATAAGTCTTGAGGATTCGCTATGTTTATTTATAAAGGGTGGCATTATTTACGTTGAAGGAAAGGTCGAAAGACAATGTCAAGAAAAGCTCCATCGAGAGATGAAGCGTTGGAAGCCATAGACTTCATAGTGAACGTCTTGAAGGAACACGAAAAAGACTTGGACAAGCTAATAAACGAACTGGGCACGATCACCGAGAAGATGGGAGATACTGGGGAACTAAGCGGAAAAGTGGAAAAGGTCGAAGAAAGGCTTACCAACTTGCAGAATGAGATCACAAATCTTATTGCATATCTGTCAGCTTCACCGGCCACCTCTCAGGCTTCTGCACCAACGCCACAAGTGCAAAATCGTGAAGGGTTGCATGCGATCGATGTGCGAGGTCAACCAGTGATTCTCCGCTGCAAACAGTGGGAGGACTTCCAGTCTCTTGCGATCGAGGCTCATACGCTGTCCTTTCTGTACAGGGAGAACGAGAAAATGTTCCAGGCGGATGCTCTGAAGAACAATCAGATCATAACTTACAGCGGCGACATTCCAAAGCCCACTTCGCTCTTGAGAACTTGGCTTTCTAAGCAGCTGTGCATTGAAGAGAAGCGGGTTTTGGAAGGTATTCTTGCTATAGGCTAACCCATTTTCAGTCTCCATTCATTTTTGTGATACGTAACGTTTTTATAAGGCAAGTGTATCGTAAGTCTTACGATGCGAGGTGGAGGGCTAAGGTCGAAGGCTAAACCACAAATAGCCATCAGCATTTTCTTCCGTTCTCGAAGCCTTCTCCTTTCTCCTCGATGACGGAAATCGGCTGAGTGGTTAGCCAACACGCAATGAAAGCCCTCCATCACAGCAGATATGGAGACCCTAGATGAGCGAGACCAACGTGCTCGTGCAAAGAATCCAAGAAGAGTCAGCAAAATTCAGAAGAACGATGGATGAGCTTCATTTTCTGAAACGCGTCGCAGCCGATCTTAGAAGCTATCGAAGAATGATAAGGCTCAAGAAATACGATTAATGGGACAGAGCAAATCACTTAAATATCGTCCATAGGCTATCCTCTGAAGAGAAGCCATGAAAAAACCGGCTGATGACATGCGCTTTTTCAACACCCTAACACGCAAAAAAGAAAGGTTCGTTCCTCTCGAAAAGGGCAAAGCCAAGATGTACACGTGTGGACCCACAGTGTATGACTTCGCTCATATTGGCAACTTTAGGGCATTTATTTTTGAAGACCTGCTCAGGCGATGGCTTGAGTATCGCGGCTTCAAGACCGTACAAGTGATGAATCTAACGGACGTAGACGATCGCACAATAGCTGCTTCGAGAAAAGAGGGAATACCTCTCAAGGATCATACAGCACGGCACGTCCAAGCGTTCTTCGAAGACGTGAACACACTGAACATCGAGAGGGCGGAGCACTACCCTAGAGCGACGGACCACATTCCAGAAATGGTTGATCTAGTGAAGAGACTGATGGAAAAGGGATATGCATACAAGGGGCAAGATGGGTCAATCTACTTCAAAATCTCTAAATTCAAGGATTATGGAAAGCTCTCAAGAATCAAAGTCGCCGAGCTCAAGGAAGGAGCAAGAGTGAGAGTTGACGAGTATGGAAAGGAAGAAGGCTGCGACTTCGCATTATGGAAAGCCTGGGATGAAACTGACGGCAACGTTTTCTATGAAACAGAAATCGGCAAAGGCAGACCAGGGTGGCACATTGAGTGCTCAGCAATGTCCATGAAATATCTAGGCGAGACACTAGACATTCATACGGGCGGAGTAGACAACATGTTCCCACATCATGAAAACGAGATCGCACAAAGCGAAGCTGCAACGGGTGTGAAATTCGTCAACTACTGGTTGCATTGTGAGCACTTGCTGGTTGAAGGAAAAAGGATGGGCAAACGATTCGGCAACTATTACACGGTAAGAGACCTGACCGTGGGAATGGGAAAAGATCCGATGGCGGTACGTTATCTGCTGCTCTCGACGCACTACAGGCAACAGCTCAATTTTACATTCGATGGACTGGAAGCGGCAAAAAGCGCCATCGATCGTCTCAGAAATTTCAATTACAGATTGCTGAATGCGGATGGAGAAGGCTGTGGAAAAGAGATACAGCAACTTATGAACCGGGTGCAAAGAGATTTTGGTGGAGCTATGGATGATGACCTGAATATAGGCGTGGCCCTTGCTGCTCTCTTTGACTTTGTCAGAGACGTGAACAATCTGATTGATAAGAACAAGCTTGACAAGAAAGAGGTCCAAGAGGTCTATGATCTCGTATCTGGCTTTGATAAGGTTCTTGGCGTCATCGGCGAAGTGAAGAAGGAAGAGAGGCTACCAGAAGGAGCCGAGGAACTGATACTCAAAAGAGATGAGGCAAGGAAGCACGGAGACTGGAAGGCAGCAGATCAGATCCGTGTTCAGCTTGGGAAAATGGGAGTGGTAATTGAAGACACATCTGACGGCGTGAGATGGCAGATCAAGAAGCGCTAGCTCACATTGCTTTTGCCTTGGGCGTTCCACTCCCTGCTTGTGTACTTCACCTTGTGAAGTTTCTCTGCAAGCCTTCTCTCATATTGCGTTAGTTCGCCTTCAGCCAGTTCGACGCTGAGAGCCTTCTGGAAGCCCGTTATCAATGCTTCACTTACCTCATCTATTGGCACCTTTTTCCCAAGTTCCATGTTCAATGAGGTGATCTTCTTCTCAGCAATATTCACAATCTCTGAGAGTGTTCTTGCCCATGGCACATGCAGAAAGGTAAACATTCTGTCTAAGTCGACATTCACAAGAAATGTACCATGCTGGAGGACAGTTCCCTTCCTGTGCGATTGTGCGCTTCCAGATATCTTCTTGCCTTTGATGGTCAAGTTAGGGCATGTCTTCGCGTCACCTTCGTCGAAATCAGCGGTCAACCCAAGATTCTCCATGGTTCTGACCAATCCAGAATAGATTCTCTTATAAATCGCCGCCATGTCTTCAGTTTTCAGGTCCTTCTTGCTTACGCACAAGCTGTAAGTCAGTTCGCCTTCAGCATCATGGTAAACTGCCCCTCCGCCTGTGATCCGTCTGACTAAATCAACCCCATATCTTTTGCAGTTTTCCACTAGAACCTCCTTTTCAGCCATTTGAAATCTTCCAATAGAAACCGCTGAAGGCTTCCACTGGTACAATCTTAGCGTATTAGGAACCAAGCCCTCGGCTTTCGCTGTCAGAATAGCCTCATCGATTGCCATATTAACGAACGCATCGTGAGCCTCAAGTTTCAACGTTCGCCAGCTACCTGCAGCCATTCCGCATTCCTCTCGCAAGGGTAATTAGCAGTCTGAGCAGTCTGGATGTTATATGCAAGCGGGTATAACCGTTTCTATCAGTCAGGGACTGCTACAAGAGCTTCTTACAGGCGCAAAAATGCTTTGTCCGAGAGAGACAACTCTGCTTCTCAGGGGAAAAAAGCAGAAAAGCACCATTACTGTTACCGAGTTTGTGGTTCCTCCACTGGCAACTTACGGTCGAGGCTTCGCCAGCATCCCTATTCACATGTTGCCCACGGACTTTTCCTTAATAGGAACAGCACATTCTCATCCTTCAGGAAACCTGACTCCTTCTCCCACGGACCTAAACCACTTTTTCGGCATCATACTCATAATCATAGGCTATCCTTTCATGGATGAAAGAAACATTGCGGCATATGACCACAATGGAGAAAGGCTAAGTCTACAGATAACGAAGCCCTAACATGCATCAACCGCATGGATTTCACGCAAGTCAACGAGCCGAGTCTGCTCGATAGTGTCTTCCCATTATGCGCAGCACGCTCAACTCCTAACGAGAGACGCAATCCATTACTTGCGTGCGATTCCTCCTCTGCTCTTTGGATCTTAGCGCGGGCGGCTTCTGGCTTGTCAATCATTGACATTCAAAAGCATCATGTTTATTCGACTCCTCTCTTTTCCCTCAACCATTTTGAAAACTCCTCAATAGATCTTACATTTTCCTCAATTACGGATTTATAGATATCAATGCTGAAGAAATCGTCTCGGTATCTGGGGTGGCCGCAATAATGGTTTTTTATCATTAAAATGATCGGTCTATTTTCCTCACTTATTTTGTTCTTTAAGCTTTCAAATTCGCGGAGGCGGGATCTTGCTAAGTCTGAATCCGCAGCCCATATGTCTATTTTCCATTCAGCAGGGAAAGTCAGCAGAGTATATATCCCCCAGTACATTCCTTTCGGCAGGCCATCGGTCTTGCCGACCAACTCATTTCTATATGACATCTTGCGTGGTCTTAGCTTCGTCACTATGTCACGTCCTAGATCGAAGAAACTTCTAACGTCCATTCTCTTCACTTCGAGGAGTATGTCCAGATCTCTCCAAGTCATTAGATCTAACGAGTAGCTCCCATGTACGATCGGTTCACCATATTTTCCCAGTATTCCAAGCAAACCATAATCGTGCAGAATCGCGTTTGCCTCAGACTTCAGAGTAGAATTTAGCTTTTCGAATTCACTCATCATCATCCGCCTCTAGCGCAGTGTTTCCAGAGGAGTGCTCTGGCATAATACTCATCTTCCTTTTTACATCAAGGATCATCATGCTTCCTTCTGGGGTTCGCTTTTCAGTTCAGCTTTGACTCTTGATATTCCTCTTAAGAAGACGCAGCTCGTGACCAAGAACTTCAACGCTTCCTTGCCTTTCAGGAGAGTCATCCAAGGTGAGATCTTTTCGAAGCTCCAGCATGTTGAGTGTGTCATAACCGTTGTGTGCAAGAAATTCCACTGAAACCGAATGCTTAGGTTCCACCGTCAAATACACTGATGTCTCGCCGTTCTTCAGCACAAATTCCTCACAATGCGTCAGCAGTCTGCTACCTACTCCTTTTCTTCTGAATGATCTCTCAACAAATACCTCTCGGATGAAGTATGCGCCATCCCAGAATTGAACCCTTGCAAACCCAACGAGTTCTTCACGTTTTCTTGCCACAAAGACCGTAGAGTCGTTGCCTAAGCTCTCTCTTGTCACTTCCTCTGCTTCTTTCTCATCAAGTTTGCACTGCTCCCAACCCTGCCACACGCGCATCTCATTATAGAACTCTCTATAGAAGCATGATAAATCATGGAAATCGCTTGCTCGATATCTTCTGATGCTCACATTCTGATCATCATGCAATTTCGGTCACCAACTAGATGCTTTGCGCCCGCTCAGCTAATCTGTTATTGGGCTTCCTTCTATTGGGCTTTCCCATTTTCAAGCTCTGATCAATTCCTCTGCGAGCGGGAGGCAAGCAGAAGCATTTAAGGATCCATGAAGATACTCAGGTCAAACAGACGCGCCTTTTGAACCGCGCGAGGCACCAAATCTTGGCTAATAGAATCGTAATGCTAGTAGACCTAGATTACTATTATGCACAGGTCGAGGAAACGAGGAATCCATCAATACGGGACAAGCCAGTCGTCGTGTGTATGTTTTCAGGACGAACTGAAGACAGCGGCGCCGTAACTACAGCAAACTATATAGCGAGAAGATACGGTGTGAGATCCGGGATGCCCATTTTTCAAGCTAGAAGGAAGCTCGAGGGTGCAGAGTCGGTTTTCTTGCCTGTTGATCACGCTTTCTATGAAGAGGTCTCAAGCAAAGTGATGAGCATTCTGCAAGGATTTGGGGATAGCTTTGAGCAAGTAGGAATAGATGAAGCCTTTCTTGATGTTACACGAAAAGTAAGCGAAAGCTATGATGAAGCACGGAAGTTGGCAGGAGAAATCAAAGAAGCACTAAGAAACCAGCTAAAGCTTACATGCTCGATTGGCGTCGGGCCTAACAAACTTGTAGCCAAGATTGCCGCAGATAATCAGAAGCCAGACGGCCTGACCGTCGTTGAAAGAGAGCAAGTCAAAACCTTCCTATCTCCTTTGCCTGTCAACCGGCTCATCGGTGTCGGCACAAAGACTATGGAGAAAATGCGCCCCCTAGGCATAGGCACCATCAGCGAGCTAGCAAGTTGTGAAGTGCAGAAGCTGATTGACGTTTTCGGGAAAACGCTGGGAACATATTTCCACCACGCTTCAGAAGGACTAGACGATGACCCCGTTCAGGAAAGAGGAGAGGCAGAGTCTTTCAGCAGAATATCGACATTGAAGCAGAACACTCGAGATCTAGACACTATACTTGAGAGGACACACCAATTGTGTGAGGACGTTCATGAGACAGTCGTTCAGCAAAAAGTGCTATTCAAAACTGTTGGCGTGAGTGCAGTTTTGAGCGACATGAGTATCCGCACCAGGTCCAGAACTCTCGAGACCGCTACAGCTGAAGTGGGCGCCATGAAGGAAGTTGCGAGAGAGCTTCTTAAGAATCTCCTAGACGAAACTGAGCTTGACTTAAGACGAGTGGGCGTTAGGGTTGCGAGCTTCGTTAAGCGGGATGAAAGCCAGAAACAGCTGACCAACTTCATTTGAAGATCAATTGGATGGACCAATATCGCACGGCAGCCCATGGGAAGTCTTATCTTACCGGAGCCACATCGTCCGATTTGGACCCGCAATGGCACACCCAGAAAGCGAGCTTCCCCCAGATCAGACAGCCATCAAGAAACCCTCGAGATGGGGCACTGACCATCCATGTATTGGCAAGTCTACCCCCAAAATCGATTTGAAGACATACGCTCTCACAATAGATGGTGAGGTTGAGAAGCCAATCAGGCTAAGTTGGAGCGATTTCTTGAAGATACCTTCGGTTGAGTCTCTGAGCGATTTTCACTGCGTGGAAGGCTGGAGCGTTCAAAATTGCAGGTGGACAGGAGTTGGCTTCAGACGAATAATGGAGATGGTAAGGCCTAGACGCATTGCAAGATCAGCGACTTTTGAATGTGCTGATGGGTACACTACGTCACTTACGTTGGAAGAACTCTCAGCAGATGGCGTATTGCTGGCCTACAAGCTGAACGGTGAGCAGCTTGACGTGGGTTACGGCTACCCATTACGATTGATTGTTCCAGGCAAGTATGCCTACAAGAGCGCCATGTGGATTACGAGGATAGCTTTCACGTTAGGGAAAGAGATGGGTTACTGGGAGAAGAAAGGCTACAGCGACACAGCCGATGTGTGGAAAAACGACCGTTTCTCATAGATTAACCATCCTGACTTTTGCTGTGTCTCTGCGTTGAGAAACGGACTACGTAAGGGTCAGAACCTCCGTCAGGCTTCCTATTGTTTCGAACTCCGTCAGCCCATCTTTCCCTCTGTTGATGAGCAAAGGCTTCAAGCCAGCTCCCTTGGCTCCTTCAAAATCATACTTGGCAGAGTCGCCTATGAACAGGGCTTCCTTTGGTTGTACATGAAGCCTGTTGACAGCGTGCAAGAACACTTTCTTGTCTGGTTTCGCACTGCCACAGGAGTCTACACCTACGACAACATCAAAAAACTCTGACATATCCAGCTTTCCCAGTATTTGTTCATAATCCTTCTTGAGTCCGTTAGTTATGATCCCCAGCTTTACGCCTTTGGCTCTCAACTGAACAAGAGTTTCAATCACATCTGGAAAAACTCTCAAGTCAGCGTATTCCCAAAACAGCTCATCGATTCTTCTGGCCAAAAGCATTCTGTCCTTTTTGACTCCGAGTCTGTCCACTATTCTCAGGTTCCACTCCGGCCAAAAAGCTGTTCCAAGCACAATCATCTTTTCGATATCGGAATCCTTTTCGTTCTCTCTATGAGCTGCAGCAACTTCATCAAGAGAAACCTTGACTCCATGAGCCTCCAACACTCTCCTGATTATTTCAGGAGGGGGTGCCGTTGTCACCAACGTCCCGCCAAGATCAAAAAGCACCGCCCTAAACTTGTCATTCTTGGTCATCGCCAACAGCCGAGACTCATAGGAAAAGGCAGAAGATAAAAGCTTATAGTAAGAGCCCCAAGTAGCATTATCCTTGTGACGGTGAAGACATGCAGCAATCAATCGAGACGACTGCTCAGAAGATTAAGCAGCTGGAGATTCAAGGAGCTCGAAACGTTGCCATCGCTGCTATAGAGTCAATAGTGGCTCTGGCCAAACAAACAAGGGCGAGCACTAAAGATGAACTGATGAGGGAGCTCTTAGACGCGAAGGAGACTCTCTTTGCCACAAGAGAGACAGAGCCGCTGATGAGGAATGCCGTCCGATACTCAATAAGCCAAATAGAAAGAAGTCATGAGACGAAAGCCAAGACACTGGCCAAGCTGATTTCTTCGGCTTCGCATCAGTTTCTCAGAGACCTCGAAGCCACAAGAGAGCATATTGCTGAAATAGGAGTCAGAAGAATCACCTCTGGCTCAGTAGTTCTAACTCACTGCCACTCTTCCACTGTTACACACTTGCTTCAGAAGGCGAAGCTTGAAGGAATAGGCTTTGAAGTCATCTGCACTGAAACAAGACCGCTTTTCCAAGGGAGGATCACTGCCAAAGAAATGCTGGAATCTGGAATAAGGACCACGATGATTGTGGATTCAGCTGCCAGATTCTTCATGAATCAAGTTGACATTGTCATAGTAGGTTCTGACGCGATTACCTCTGAGGGGAATGTGATCAACAAGATTGGGACAAGTATGATTGCACTAGCGGCTCACGAGGCCAGAACACCTTTCTATGTGGTTTCTGAGCTCTTGAAGTTCGACCCAGCAACGATGCATGGTGATTTCGAAAGAATCGAGCAGCGAAGCCCAAGTGAGATCTGGACAGATCCACCAAAACACCTGAGCCTCAAAAATCCCGCCTTCGACGTGACGAGACGAGACTTCATTCATGGAATAATATGTGAAGAGGGCATAATTTCTCCGCATTCAACAATGGAAGTAGTCAGAAGAAAATATCCTTGGGTTTTTGAACAATCGTCCGAATAGCTCTTCTATTTCCATGTTTGCAGGGCGGCTTTTAGCTCCTTATGCTTGCTTGCGTACTCGCCCAGTGGTATGTCGCGTAAACTGGCGTCGACTGCCTGTCGCATGGCTTTAGCCCCAGCTATGGTCCCGTTGGGGTGTCCGTGGATACCTCCTCCGGCTTGGATGATGAAGTCTTTTCCAAAGAATTCGATCAAGTCTGGAACCAGGGCAGGATATAAACCGCCGGAGGCCACAGGCATAATCTGCTTCAGCCTATTCATCTTCATCCTTAGTGCTTGCAGATTTTCTGCGACTTCTTCTTTGCTCTCGAACATTTTTCCAACAACTGTGCCTACGTGAAGCTGGTCCACTCCTAGAATTCTGCCTATTTTGGATATGACTCGCATCGAGATGCCATGTCTCGGGTTCTTTGTAAAGGCTGCATGTCCAGCCCTATGTGCGTGAATAACAAGGCTGAAGTCTTGGTCACGAAGTGTCTGTAGGGCGGCGAAACCGGAGGTCAGAATGTCCACCATGACGTATTCTCCGCCTTGATCAAGGACAGATTTCGCCCTTTTCACCATTTCATTGGCTTCAGCAGTGATGTTAATCATGTAGACTTTCCTTTCACCTGTCTCTTCTTCAGCCTTGTTGCGCTTCTCTAGTGTCTTTGCTAATCGGGCTTTGAATGGGTTGAAGCTTTGGCTGCTTAGGTTTTCGTCATCCTTGACTATATCGCAGCCACCTTTCCATGCTTCATAAGCCACCTGTGCATGATCTGCGGCCCTTAATCCGAGTTTGGGTTTGATGATCGTTCCAACAAGTGGGCGATCATGTATCTTCAAAAGCTTGCGTACGCCGTCGGCACCGAATTTTGGGCCCTTGAAGCTCTCGATTATCTTGGAAGGAAATTCGATGTCGTTGAGCCTAAGGTTCCTTAGGGCTCTTAATCCAAAGATGTTTCCTGCAATGCTGCTCATTATGTTGGGCATGTTTCCAAGTTCAAAAAGCTCTATGGGGTAAGCTATCTTCACGTTGTTTCCTTTGATGCTGAAGACGTGCGCAGCGAGCGTTTCAACGTAGGGCTTAACTGTCGTGATTTCAGTCCATGTTCCTATGGAACTCTCAGCAGCTACTCCACCCGCAGCTTCCTCAATACTGATACCTTCAGGTTCAACGAAGAAAGTGCACACAACGTCGGTCCGCTTAGGCTTGTATTTTGGATCAACGAAATCAGTGTATTTCAACTGGTCCTGAGCCTCAGTTTGGATATTGGTTTGTGTTCCTTAAAGCCTTTAACTGCTTGGCAGCATATTGACCAGAGAAGTGGACGCAATGAAGCTTAGGGCTCGATTATTAGATGTTCAGGCTGGCGGTAAAAGAATCGCGATATTGGATGACGAGACCGCAAGTTCCATGGGTGTGCATTCTTCCGACAGGGTGAGAATAGCTTACAAGAACAAGACTGTGATTGCGATAGTCAATGTGGCGAGCGAATTTCCCATTAGCTATGTCGGGATCTACAGAGAGATATCTAGGAAACTCGAAGTAGATGATGGCGAGGATGTTGAGGTTCAACCTGCTGAAGTGCCCGAGGGGCTACGCTACGTGCAGGCAAAGATACGTGGTGAGAGACTAAGAGAAAACGAAGTGAACTTGATAGTCAGGGATGTGGTCGAACGTCACCTCAGCGACGTCGAACTCGCCTCATTCATCACAGCACTGCACATTCGAGGATTAAGCATGGATGAAATTGAAGCCCTGTCTAAGGCAATGGTGAAGACTGGCAGCGTCTTGGACATCAACAAGACCCCGATACTTGACAAGCACAGCATCGGCGGAATACCTGGCGACAAGACATCAATACTAGTAGTACCAATCGTTGCAGCCGCAGGCTTCATAATTCCCAAAACCTCCTCACGCGCAGTCACTTCTGCAGCTGGAACAGCTGACCGAGTCGAAGTCCTGTGCCCCGTCGACTTGACCGTTGATGAAATCAAAGAAGTGGTTAAGAAAACTAATGGCTGCTTGGCTTGGGGCGGCGCCTTGGAATTGGCTCCCGCAGATGACATTTTCATCCAAGTCGAATACCCACTTGCAATAGACCCCATGCTTCTTCCATCGATCATGAGCAAGAAGAAAGCAATAGGCGCCACGCATGTTGTCATAGACATCCCAACGGGAAGAGGCGCCAAAACAAAAACTATCGGTGAAGCACAGACGCTAGCAAACGACTTCATAGACCTAGGAAAGCGCTTAGGGATAAAGGTGCAGTGTGCAGTCACGTTCGGAGAGCAACCTCTCGGTTATGCTATAGGCCCTGCTCTGGAGGCGAAAGAGGCATTGTCAGCCATCATGGGGCATGGCCCCCAAGATCTTGTCGAAAAAGCAACAAGCATTGCAGGAATACTCTTTGAGATGGTAGGTGTCGAGGATGGTAAACAGAAAGCAGAACGGATTCTCAAGTCGGGCAAAGCTGAGAGAAGATTAAGAGAAATAATGGCAGCACAGGGTGGAAACCCGAAAATAAAGCCTGAAGACATAAGAATCGGAGAAAAGAACGTCGAGATCAAGGCGAAAGAAGAAGGAAGGGTCCTGTGGATAAACAATGAAGATATCGCAAGAGTTGCCAGAGAAGCCGGGGCTCCCAAAGAGAAAGGCGCCGGAGTGATGCTCAAAGTGAAGATTGGAGAACACGTGAAGAAGAGCGGCTGTGTTTTTGAGATATACGCGGAAACGAACACCAAACTGGAGGCAGCTGCCAAACTGGCGAATAGGCTTAACCCTATTGGACTAAGCAAGAAACCTGAAGAAAGAATGATAATAGAACGCATTCCAGCGCGCACCGAACGCAAAAGAGCTTTCACGTTGGAGAGATAAGACCCAATTGCATGCTTGATCTAGATTTGCCCCTTCGGGACTCTGTCTGGTCCGTGTGACGAACCATACCTCAGTCCGTATTCTTGGATACGGCTGGTAACATGAGGATAAAGGATCAACTCCTCAATCTCCACTTCGCCAGCAATGCTGGGACTAATCTGTTTTAGCCTTTGAACAAGAGCTGCTAGGCTTTCCTTTGACGAGAACGACGTCATCACTGCGGGATGGCATGTTACTCTAGCTTTGGTCAGCTTCGCGATTGATTCCAATTGCAGATTGAAGCCCTCAGGCTTGGCTCCAGTCAATGTCGCGAATTCTGTTTCGTTGCATCCTTTCAGAGAAACTCTCGCATGTAGGAAATCGTACTTGGAAAGCTCCTCAGCATAATCCCCGTCATAGGCAATGGGAATACCGTTCGTCTCAAGAATGAATGTGAATCCTTTGCCTTGAAGCGTGTCGAGAAGCTGAAGCAAGTGTTTCTTGCCGATCGCTGGTTCCCCGCCGCTTAAGCGGATCTGCTTGAAGCCAAACCTCTCTGCGATGCCAATAAGAATGTCAGCTACCTGGCTTGGCCTATAGAACTGACCAACGTCGCCTGGATGAAGCGTGATGGAATCTCTTACCCAGCAGAACCTACACAGCAAACCACAGCCCACGCAATCGGCCGTGACTATGCCACCATACCATCTGGCTGGTCTAAAACGATAATACTTCCTCTCTTGTCCATCAGAGCCCTGTCTTCCCACCAACTTCTCTATTGCCTGATGCCTTTGAATAGGATCATAAGCCACACACGCTCACCTAGCGGACTTGAGTCACGAGTACATGAAGTCACCAGCAAATATAGCAGTTATCGTGTACATTCGCTGATCAGTTCCGATTGGCGTCGCGAAAGACGCGTCATGGTCACGTTACACGCATTGCGACGTGAAAAGACTACAGGATTGCTACAAGAAGATGCTCTCTTGCAAGTTTAAATATCAGAGTTGTGATTAGACGTAGCGAGAGGAATTTCGTCAATGGGCTCTAAGTCCCCCAAAGGTGAATTCGCTGCAAGAAAACTGGTGAAAAGGAGAAAGAAGCTTCGCTGGAGCAGCATGTATTACAATCGTCGAATGCTAGGGCTTGATGTGAAGGCCGACCCGCTTAAAGGAGCGCCTATGGCTCGAGGAATAGTCCTGGAGAAAGTGGGGGTCGAGAGTAAGCAGCCGAATAGCGCCATAAGAAAGTGCGTAAGGACCCAGCTTATCAAGAATGGGCGCACGATAACTGCTTTCCTGCCAGGGGATGGCGCTTTGAACGTTGTTGATGAGCATGATGAGGTTCTTGTTGAGGGGATTGGTGGTTCTCGTGGCAGAAGTATGGGTGACATTCCAGGGGTCAGATGGAAGGTCATAACAGTTAACGGTGTATCCTTGAACGAACTGGTATATGGTAGAAAGCAGAAGCCTGCAAGGTGAGGGACTTGAGCCAGAAACAAGAAGGAAAGCAGGAAAAGGAAACAAAACTTTTCGGAAAATGGAGCTTCAAAGATGTCACAGTCAAGGACGTGGGTTTGGGACGATACGTATCGTTGAAGCCCGTCGTGACCCCTCACAGCATGGGAAGGCATGAGCATAAGCGTTTTCGCAAAGCCAACATAAACATAGTTGAAAGAGTTGTGAACAACCTCATGCAACCTGGAAAGAATGCTGGAAAGAAGGCTAAAGCCACAAACATAGTAAGACAGGCTTTTGAGATTGTCAACGTCCGAACTGGCAGAAATCCGATTGAGATGCTTGTCAACGCTGTTGAAAACTCCTCGCCATGCGAAGATACGACGAGGATTAGTTATGGTGGAATAGTGTATCACCTCTCAGTTGATGTGGCTCCCCAGAGAAGAATCGACTTGGCCATTAGAAACATATGTGGAGGAGCTCGACAAGCAGCCGTGAACAATCCTCGCTCAATCGAGGAATGCTTGGCTGACGAGCTCGTGCTAGCTGCTAATCATGACATGAAAAGCTTTGCTGTCGCAAAACGCCACGAAATAGAGAGAGTGGCTCAAGCATCAAGATAGTGGCGCTCTTACGAAACTATCTCAAGTGGATTTCTACTATGTCGCCGTCTTCTAGAGCAAAAGTGGCGCCGACTCTTTGAGGACTGAAAATCAGCCTTTTGGACCATACTTTTGCGAAGTAAAACCTTTCTTTGAAGTCGCTGTGTATGTCCTTGGCTAGATCGTAGATCGTTGCGCCTTTTCTTAGGATGAATGGCTTCCTCGAGTATTCTTTCCTATTCGGTTCCTTGGTGTAAACTCTGATGATGCCTAAGGTTCTGAAAACTATTTCTCCAAGTCCTTCTAGTCCAAGCTGCTTCTCGCATGAGACTGCGATCAGAGGCGATTCATTCGCGATGCGGGCTTTGAGAAGCTGTAGCCTTGCGTCTGAGCCTTCTAAGTCGATCTTGTTTGCGATGATTATCGCGGGCTTGTACACTGTGCTCTCGAAGATTGCGTCCTCAACATCATTGAGTGCGGCTTTCCCAGAGATCTTCACGATGGCGTCAGTTATTCGATAGCTCTTGAGCAGCCCCTCTATGTCCTTGATGGTGCAATCCAGGAGCCCTCCTATCAGGATTATCCTCATTCCTGCGCCCATGAATTTCCTTTCGATTTCAACTCTTCCCTTGGGCTTGCTCGTCAGTATCCTAGCCTTCTCCATCTCCTTCAGGACAAGCGAAAGCTGCTCAACGGGGTCTTCTGACAGGTCTACCATGATGATTAAGCCATCAGCATTGCGAGCTATTGCTAGGCTTTGAAGTCCCCAGGCCTTTCCGTCAGCTGACCCCTCCATCAGGGCAGGTGTCTCGATTATCTGAAACTGAATGTCCTCATAATCAAGCGTGCCTGGAGCCGGTTCTCTCGTCTTGTATGGATCTGGTGAGATGGTCACTTTCGCGTTTGTCACGGCTGCAAGCAGACTGCTTTTCCCAGACTTCGTTAATCCCAACAGTGCTATCTGAGCTGCGCCCTCCTTTTCCAAGAAGATTTTTGGTCCACTTTTGCCAGTTTTTTTCCTCTTTTTTTCTTCCAACTCTTTACGTATAGCTGCCATTTGCTTCTTGACTTGTGCACATGTCTTGGCAGTGCCCTTGTGTTTAGGAACTGCACTAAGGAATTCTTGCATACGTTGAAGTTTATCTCTTGGGTTTTTAGTTGCTTCAACCTCTGCCCATTTCTTTCTGGCCTCAGGGGGCAGGTTTGCCGGCATGGCTTATTCGCGTCCAAGCAATGAATGCAAAATTCTCCACTAATAATTGTTTCCACTAAGCAGAATAGCGCGCGCTCTAGGCTAAAATCTTAAAAAGCAAAAGGAACTAACACAGTCCTTTCTAGAAACCTAGGTTGATCTGTCATGTCTTCAGATTTTGGGAAGATAGCGCTTAGAGAAGCTGAAAAGAAAGGAGCCTCATACGCTGATGTCAGGTTCAGCAAGATTCTTAACGAGAGCCTGTCAGCGAAGAATGGAGA
>CAZDNV010000030.1:0-18706 GCA_964506875.1 uncultured Candidatus Bathyarchaeia archaeon | reverse complement strand
ATTGGTTGAACGGCGAACGCGATCAACACAAGAACAGCCAGAGCTCTCATCAGCTTGCGGGAATTCATGCAATTCCTTTCTCCGTTATTATGGTAGAGCCTCATAGCTGACTTTAAGTCTTATGGAACAATCTTCTGCTTGAAATCGAACAATATCGATAGCAGGAATATGTAAAGAGCATTACTTCGCTTGCACGGCGCTGTATACAGAAGCCTCACCAAAGCCTCACTCCTTTGCCCTCTACGGCGACTGGAGAGAAGGTCTTCTATATCAGCGATTCACCCATGCCGATAGGAATGCAGAGAGATTAGCCACGTTCTGAACTATGATAAGGGTGCTGTTAACTTGTCATGGGATTGTCTGACGTGTTAACTGTCGTGGGATGACTTGCAGATAATAGTGAGCGATATATGTCCATGTTCAAAAGTCTTATATGGAGAAAGGGGGAGATAAAGTTCGTTGAAAGAGAATTGAGCGAAAGAGGATTATATAAACCCGTTAAGGCAACTCTGAATCTTTCTGGAATAACAGCAATGAATACTGCAATAACCAATGTCCTGCTAGCGAAAATGGTTTTTACAGCTAATCCAAAGCCAAGTCCAGCCTTGGAAATTATAAAAAAGGTTTCTGAAAAAGTCATTGATAATGTTCTTGACAGGATACAATACGGAGAACTAACAAAAGGCGAGATAAAAGACCTTACAGAAATAGCAGATGCTTACAAAAGCGTTCTGAAGGCAGTCTAAGGAATAGTTCAATTACCATTGTTATTACAACTCAGCTTCGTCGCGTTTTGGATTAAGGTTATCCACTTGTTTTCTCCTTCGACTTTTAGACCGCACATTTCCGACGGGGTTTTTCCGTCTAATGCCATGTGAGGTCTAACAAAGTTATGGTAGATTTGGTATCCTGAAAGTATCGGTGTATCCTCTTTCTTTAGACTTCTCATAACCTTCTCTCTGTCCCGTACTTCTCCATTGAACCGTTCCATCTTATTGTTGTTCATATCTCCTCTTAGCTTGATTGCGTTAACATGCTCGGTTCTCGGACCTTTCAAAGTCCAAAACTCTTTCTTGTAGGCATCACGGTAAGCTGGAAGACCGTCCGTTATTATAGTCTCAGGGTTTCTCCCAGTCACCTTCTTAGCCATCTGAAACAGTTTTCGTGCATCGTGCTTGTATTTTGACCCTGCAACTTCTTGAGCGATCCAGTATCTTGTTTCATCGTCCATTATGGCGAACAAGTATTTCTTGTCGCCTTTGATTTTGAGCCATAGTTCGTCTGCTCTCCATGTTCCAGACACTTGAGGCGTAAGCTTCTCAATGTACTTGTCCATCAAAGCCACGTACTTGTTTATCCACTTGTAAACCGCCACATACGAGACTTTCACGCCTTGAAGCTTCAAGAACTCGGCACACTTCCTTAGCGAAGCACCAGAAAAGTAAAGTTGTAACGCACTCGTAATGATCTGTGGAGTGCTTTTCATCCTTTCGAAGCCCAAGTTTATTGTGAAGTGTTTTCCGCAGTCTCGGCAGAGATAAACCTGAATGTCACCGTACTTGTTGTGTCTCAATCCATCCTTAACCACGTTGTTTGAACCGCATATCTGGCAGACCTGAAGATTCACGATTGGCTCTATTCTCACTTGCCCTACTGCATTTCTTAGGGCTATGGAAAACTCGACTGCAAAGACGTGTTTACACTTCACGTTTCTGAACTTGTTATCTGGACACTCACAGACCCACTCACGATCTACTTGAGAAACAGCGAACTCGCCATTTCCACTTTGAGAGCGAACCGTGTAAAGGGTTTCCTCTATGCGGGTTACTTGACTTTCTTTATGGGCTATCTCTAAGCCTCTTTGCTCTCGGAGATTTTCAAACTCGTTGTTTACCGTCATGTTTACCCACAATATTACCTATATGCTTACCCTCTTATAAACTTTTAGGTAATTTGGCATGACTGATAGTAGGTAAACTTATATACAACTTACCACTTCTATTACCTCAAAGGTGGTAAACACTTGGGCGAAATCACAACACTAACGCCAGCTACAACTGGGAAAGACTCATTAAGAACAACAGTTCCGATGAGCATAGTTAAGCATTTCAAACTGAAAGCAGGAAGCAAACTTGATTGGGATTTTGAAGCAAGAGACAATGAATTAATCATCGTGGTTCGGCCTCTCAAAAACTCCAGTGGAAACGTAGCTGTTGATAAGACAGATGAGACTAAGACAAAGTTGGGTGGGAGAGCTTAGAAAAAATGGGGGTGGTCGTTCAACCGACAAAGCCCAAGGAGGGCTGCCTAATAGACTTCATTTCGGGTAATGAAGTCAAGGCAACGCCTGAGGAAGTAGAAGCCACACAGGTTTTCTCCAAAAGATTGGTTCAAGAGTACAGTTACAAAGTTAGCCAAATCCAAACACACCCTCAATATCACGTTCGCCGACATCCCAGCGACGAAATCAAAAGGGAATGGCCCGTAGACATAGCTATCTTCAATTCGGAATCTAGGATTGAAAGTGATTTAATTGGTATTGTTGAATGTAAGAAAAAGACGAGGAAAGAGGGAATTGAGCAACTAAAGCTCTACATGGACATGTGTAGCAACATCCAATGGGGTGTCTGGTTTAACGGTAACGAGCAAATAAATCTAATGAAAGTCAAGAAGAATGGTAGCTTACTATATTTGGAGATTCCTAATATTCCACATGAAGGTCAACGAATCGAGGACATAGGAAAATACAAAAGGAAAGACTTGAAACCTGCTAAAGACCTGAAAACACATTTCAAGGTCATCAACAATTACTTATACGGGAATCTCAAAAGAGAAGATACATCTACACGAAACAGGGCCAAGCAGATTATCAATTTGCTCTTCTGCAAAATTTATGACGAACAATACACAGGCATGGATGATGAAGTTAATTTCCGAGCAGGTGTCAACGAAGATAAGGAAGCGATTGCGCAAAGAATTAGGGGGTTATTTGAACAAGTCAAAAGCCGATATGATGATGTCTTTGAGAAAGAGGAGCTAATTACACTCGACCCAGATTCCATTACCTTTTTCGTTGGTCAAATTCAAGAGTTATGCGTTTCTGAATCAGAGAGAGATGTTATAGGCGAAGCGTTTGAAGTCTTTGTTTCGCAAGCACTAAAAGGTGAAGAAGGCCAGTTTTTTACTCCGCGAAATGTCATCAGAATGGTTGTGGAAATCCTAGACCCAGCTGAAAAAAACAGAATAATAGACCCTGCTTGCGGAACTGGCGGTTTTCTAATTGAATCCCTGAGACACATCTGGGATAAGATGGAGAAGAAAGCAAAGACGCTTAGATGGTCTGAGAAAAGGCTAAACGATGAAAAACAATATGTTGCAACCACGTACTTCAGAGGAATAGACAAAGACTCATTCGTCGCCAAGGTAGCCAAGGCATATATGGCGATAATAGGAGATGGAAGAGGTGGAATTTTCTGCGAAAATAGCCTTGACCCTCCTTCTGAGTGGAGCCACAAATGCCAAGACAAGATTCAGTTGGGTACTTTCGATATTGCAGTAACCAATCCTCCGTTTGGCTCAAACATACCAATTAAAGGAGAAGAGACCCTGAAGCAATTTAACCTAGGGCATAAATGGAAATTCGACAAGAATAGCAAGAAGTGGATTAAACAAAACAGCCTCAATAACAAGGGAAAGAAGGGAGGCGTTGAACCGCAAATCCTCTTCATAGAACGGTGTCTTCAATTCTTAAAGGTTGGTGGAAAGGTTGGCATTGTGTTGCCTGATGGAATATATGGAAATGACCAACTAGGGTACATTAGAGAGTTCCTTAGGGCAAATGCGAAAATCATAGCTATCATCGACGTACCTTCAGAAACCTTCCAACCTAACACATCAACAAAAACGACAATCTTGATTGCAGAGAAAATAGAACCGAACACTGAAGTAAAAAATCACCACATATTCATGGCTATCTGTGAAAAATGCGGACATGACAGACGTGGAAACCCCCTTGACGAAGACGACATCGCTCTTGTTAGCTCAGGCTATTGGGAATTTGTAAAAAACCCAACTAGGTTCGGGCTACAATGAAGCTTTTCGTGTTAGAAAATGAGAACCTAGACAGCATCTGGTATCCAACATATTATCTATTCAAAGAAAAAATGCGAAGTCTCTCTTCAAAAGAGGGCATTGTCTCCTTCAATCTAGGCGATGTTGATGTTTTAATAGTCCTGACAGATGGGGAACATGCTGGACAAAATTTTGTTGACAAAGGCGATTTGTTCATCAAAAACTCTTCTGTGAAGAGATTCAGTATTAGTGAACTTGACGGCTTTTATATTACGAATGAAAAGAATAATCAGTTAAAAAGGTCGAAACTAGAAAAGGACGATGTTTTGTTCACTACAATTGGAATAAGGAATCTTGGTATCCCAGCACTTGTAAACGAACATGTTGAAAACGCGAATATAAACCAAAACGTCGTTCGGATGCAAATAAACAAGCAAAAAGTGACACCTCAATATTTATGCTGTTTTCTAAACTCAAGAATTGCAAGATTTCAGGTTGAGAACCTTTTTACGGGAAACCTCTATCCAATACTTACTTACCCAAAAATCAAATCACTAAGAATTTTTCTAAAGGATAGAGAAATCGAGAAACAAATTACGGAAAATCTCGTAAAGGCAGAAAAGTATCAGACTAATGCATTGGAACTAATTACAGACGCTCAAATCCAGCTAGTTCAATCGCTTAAAATTGATTTTGCTGCAATCAAAAAAGAAAAAGTGTATTCCGTCCCCAACGAAGAAGTACGTGACGAAGACTTGTGGACACCAGCTTACTATTACCCGCTTTACATTAGGACTATAAAAGCGATTAAAGAAGTAACCGAAACAGAACCAATGGGTGAATTGGTGAATTTCATCAAAGGAGACGAGGTTGGCTCCAGCAATTATCGGGGATTTTTCGAAAGAAAAGACACGGATGTACCTTTCATTCGCACATCCGACTTTATTAATTTTGACGTTGACCTCTATCCCGATAACTATATTGACGAATCAATTTACGGAGAGGTTAACCAGAAACTTGGAGAGGGCGAAGTTCTGATGACTAAGGATGGGAAAATAGGTTTGACAGCTATGCTTACAAGAAGTGATAGGTGCATTTTGGGTAGTGGCATCCTAAGAATAAATGCAAAGGAGAAACGAATAGATCCATACTATCTCTTCATTGCTTTATCAACGAGAGAAATAGGCTTCTTCCAAGCAGCTCAAAGAACAGTAGTCGCTTCAACAATCCCACATCTCCGTGAGGACAGAGTTTCAACATTTGAAATTCCACGTGTTGAAAACGAAAAAGAAATTGCATCCTTGGCTGAAGAGGCATTTGAGCTAAAGGAAAAGCGAAAATGCCTAATCAAAGAATCCTTGAGAATACTGGAAGAAAGTCTCAGAGACTAAACAGCCAGTTTGGCTTGTTCTAACAGAGCTATCCCACGATAGTTAACACGTCACCGCATCCCACGAAGACTTAACAAAACCATGATAAGCAATCATTTTAAGTATGTCAGTTGAGACTGGAGATTTCTCCCGCACAATCCCCTTTTTTTGAGGTCTTGTTTTGATTTGAAAAATTGGAGAAATTGAATTGAAAGAGAATATCGATTCTGCCGAAATCAAATCAGAATGCTACAAGCAGAAGCCAATACAGAATAAGTGGCATTATGCCCTGCATAAGCTGTTTGATTTTCCATCTGTAATCTTGATAGGTGGAGTTTGGAAATCTGGCAAAACAGATTTTGCTCTTTACATAGCTGAAACATTACAGAGGCTTCCTTCGGATCAGGGAGCTGGCAACACAATCACAGAAATCGCCAGTAACATCGACACAAAAGGCCATTTCCAGCAAATCTATGACCTGGTAACTCTGAGACAGTGGCTTTACTCCAGCACGAAACGGAAGCTGTATATCTTAGATGAAGCTAGCGAGCATCTGCCATCTAGGAGAAGCATGACAGCCCAGAACGTAGGTTTCACCCAGCTTATCCCGGAGATCAGCAAGGCGCATGGAAGGCTACTGATAGTGGGCCATCAGCTTCTATCAGTGGATAAGACGTTTCTTGATGCGGTTTGGTGTCGTGGAATCTTCCAAAAGTTAGGTTTGAAAAAAGCACAGTTAACTAGCCATTTGATGCCGGTTCCTTACGCCTTCAATAATATTCCACCAACAACCATACCCTTTGATCCCTACGCAATCGCACCCTTTCAAACTAAGCCTGCTGGAACCCTGCTTTTCAAGAATGAGGAACAACAGTTGCTTTGGGAATGGTGTAACGGTAAGTCTTGCAAGGAGCTGAAGCTTCACTCTATGCAGTTGAATAGATTGTTAAAGAAGTATGTGAGGATAACTCTTGAAAATGCACATCACGTCTCACTCTAATTGCGAGTTGGTTAGTTGCGCTTCAGCCGCGTGATGCTAATCAGATTTTATGCGATAAGAGACACTACTTGCATAATGTCTCCTGAGAGTGGGAAACTATACGCAAAATAGGAGGAGAACCTTCTCTTCTAAAGGTTGTCGCCTTCATAATCCTTGAGAGTTTTGATTATTCCTTTTAGCTTGGGTCGGGTTAGTTCCAGGTAGGCTCGCTGTCTTTTGAGGATCTCCTTAAACGGCACACCCGGATAATATCTTAGGATGTCACCCTTCACCTCTACTAAGGGCTGCCAATCGGCTGCATGTTGCGAACGTGCGGCCTCGTCAACAAGGTGAAGGAAACGGCGGATCTTTGGCGGAAAATCGTTAAGCCTATAGAAAACCTTGCTATCAACTTCAACACGGAAAATCGTTTCGCCATCCATCTTTTCGAGTAGGTTATTAACAGTGCGCTTTTTGATTTTTTCTTTTTCTAAAGCGGCAACTATTTCCGTGTATTGTCTGGGTCCATCTTTCAGAGTGTTAAGCAGCGCTCGCTGATTCTTGGTGAGGAATTCGCTGTCTGCACCGTTTTTGCACTGGTTTTGCACTGGAATTTCACTTCATGTTTCTATTCTGGTTGTCCGACTATAAAGCTTGGTGAACATAACATGCAAAAACGAATTACCTTCAGACTTCCCGACATGATGTGTGAGCTGATTGATCAAGCTGTCAAAGAAGGAAAAGCCAAAACACCCAGCGCAATGATCCGCTTAGCACTCTCAAAATTCCTTACTGAAGCTTAGGAGCTCTGGGCATGGCTGAAAGCGATGACAACGAAAAAACCATAACTACGCCAGGCGTCTATGAGGAATTACCGCTTTTCTGTGAACAAGCAACAGGCTCTAACGGTGAAAACGGTTTCGCCATCTTTTACTATATGGATGAGGAAGTGAAGTTTGAACCGAATTACATCTTTGACGGAATAAACTATGTCCCCTTAGATCGTGTGTTTTGGCCACTTCTAAAGTTTCCAAGCGAAGAATACCGCATATCCTCAGTAATTGAAGCTAAAGCAGTTTTTGAGGAAGTGTTAAGCTACGTTCAGGCTCATGTGGAATTGCCCCATTCAGCTCTCTATGACGTAATGTCCTTGTGGATCATGGCTAGCTATTTGCCCGAGAAGTTTGATTCGATTCCCTATCTGTGCTTCATCGGGCCTAAAGATAGTGGCAAGACAAGAGGCTTAGAAGTTCTGTGGCAATTGGCTTATCGAGGTGTCTTATCTCCAAGTTTCAGTAGTGCAGCTCTGTTTAGAACCATACAAAAATTCAGCCCGACCCTCTGTCTTGACGAAGCTGAAATCTACGGCAATGAACAGAAAACGGAAGCAATAGCGGTTCTGAACGCTGGATACCGCAAAGGCCAATATATTCTGAGAGTCAATAATGAAACAGGCGAAATTGACTGTTTTAGTTGCTTCGGATTCAAAGGATTAGCTTCCACTAACATTTTCATTCCAACAATAGAAAGCAGAGCCATCATCGTTAACATGCGAAAAAACGTGAGGGATATACCGCTTTTCATAGACAAAGAAAAAGCTGCAACATTACGGCTTATGCTTCTGCTTTACCGATTCAATATTCTAATGAATAAAGAATCAATATTGAATGATGCGGATAAGATTCTTAGCTATCTGCCCATTAGGCACGGAAGAATAGCAGAGCTCTTCTATCCGTTAATTGCTGTCTCTCCTTCAGAAGAGGTTAGGCAAGAAATAAGCAAATTCGCTAAGGAAGTTTATACGAAACGAGTTGAGGAAGAGAAGGCTTCCAGGGAAGCGGAAATAGTTGAAATATTGCTAAGTCTCCAAGGTGAAGCTGAAAGTGGAAAACTCAGCATACAAGCGATAACTGAGAAATTTAATGAAGGCAGAACGGAAAAACAGCAATGGAAACCCGAGAGCATTGGAAGATGGCTTAAACGTTTAGGATTTGACAAAACACGGATAGGAAAGGGATATGCAGCAATATTCTATGATGTGAGTTTAATAGGTTATCTTGCCCAGAGATATACCCTTGAAAAACCTTCACTTCCTTCACTTCCTTCAATGGGCATGGAACGTTATGTTAATGGTAGAGGTGAAGGTTGTGAAGGTTGTGAAGGAACTTCTAAGGTATGCCTATCCCTTGACGACTTGACTTCAGTTTACTGGAAGCAAGAGGCCCTAACAGAAAAGGAATGTGGAATATGCGGTTATGTTAAGCCCACTGTTTGGGAAGCTGTCACTATTAAGGCCCAGGTCATAGCGATTTGCGAAAAGTGTGTACAAGCCTTTCAAGAAAAGCAAGAGGTTAAAGGCTGATGGTTGAATCCGCCACCGTCTTATGCTGTCCTGAGTGTCATAGTTCAAAACTGTTCAAAGACGGCTTCCGCCATACTGACCAGGGCTCTGTTCAACGGTTTCTATGTCGGAGCTGTGGTTTCAGATTCTCAGATCCTAGCAAGCCATATAAAGAATGTCAGACAAAGGATAACCGTCAAATATGCGCTATCCTTCAGGAAGCGAAAAACTTGACACCTGCAACGGAAATCGCTGTTGCGGGAAAATCTCCAAGTGCAGAGCAAGGAACAATCTTTGACTACGCTTGGAAGCTCAAGAAACGTGGACTAAGCGAACACACAATTAGGAATAGAGCCGCAAAACTAGGCAGACTTCAGCAAATGGGCGCAGACTTACTGAATCCAGAAAGTGTCGAAACAGTCCTAGCAACTGAAACATGGACGCCTTCAAGCAAACAAATGGCCGTTTCAGCATATGCAAGCTTCGCAAAAACAATGGGCTTCTCTTGGATACCTATTAAGGTGCGGTATCAACCGAAACAGCCTTTCATTCCAACCGAAGGCGAACTTGACCAATTGATTGCGGGTTGCGGAAAGAGAACGGGAACATTCCTTCAAGTTCTCAAGGACACTGGAGCCAGGTCTGGCGAAGCAGCTAGCCTTAGATGGACAGACTTGAACGAGCAAAACAACACCATAAGCATAAACAACGCTGAAAAAGGCTCAAGCAACAGAACCATTAAGGTTTCACCTAAAACCATTGCCATGGTAAAAGCGTTACCTAACAAATACGGTGAATACATATTCAACCAGAAGCTTCCACGTTCAATGCTTGGCAACTTCATTAACCAGAGAAAGAAGGTATCAGCAAATTTGCAGAATCCAAGGATAAAGCAGATCCACTTTCACACGTTCAGACACTGGAAAGCGACAATGGAATATCAGAGAACTAGAGACATTCTTCACGTCAAATATATGCTTGGACACAAGCGAATAGAGAACACGGAGATATACACGCATCTCGTGGAATTCGAGAGCATGGACGATTTTCATGCAGCAACCGCTAAGACAGTGGAAGAGGCCAAACAGCTGATAGAGTCAGGGTTTGAATATGTCACGGATATTGACGACGTCAAGCTATTCAGGAAGAGGAAATAGGCAGTGAGCATAAGCAATCATTTAGCGGAAAAAGCTAGCTTCTTAAGTAGGATGTGCCTCCTGTTCAACGCTATGCGTTGAGGTGCTCGGTTGGGCAAGAAGAAGGTCTTGAGCGAAGTAGAATTGAACGAGATGGTTCTACCGTCTGAGAATGACATTTTGGGCGTTGCCACGAAGCTCCTTGGCTTCGACCGAGTTCTTGTCAAGTGCCAAGATGGAAATGAGCGATTATGCCGTATACGGGGTAAGATGAAGAGACGAGTGTGGATACGTGTTGGTGACGTTGTCCTTGTCTCGCCTTGGGATTTTCAGACAGACACTCGCAGTGACTTAGTCTGGCGATATACTCATGCTCAAGCTGAGATGCTGGGGAAAAAGAAGCAGCTGACAGTCTAGCTCAGACGTCGACACGGTTGGCGGGACTAAGTGTCTTTTGAAAAGCACGTTGAAAAGAGGTTGCTCAAGAAAGAAAGGAAGTATGAAACTGAGCAATTGATGAAGGAAAAGCGGAGTGAAGAACTCGATGCCTTGGAGGAGGTTTTTGACCGCTCTACGCTAATGGTCATCTACGATTTTATGAATAGAGGAGCTATAGGCGAAATTCACGGCGTCATTAGTGCAGGGAAGGAATCTCGGGTTTACTGGGCAAAGGACCAAGAAGGGAACGAATTAGCCATCAAGATCTATCTAACACTCTCAGCAGAGTTCCGCAAAGGCATGCTTCGTTACATAGAAGGCGACCCTAGGTTCAGGGGTGTGAAGCAGGATACCCGCTCGCTCATATTCACATGGGCCAGGAAGGAATTCAGGAATCTGACTCAAGCTGTTCATGCAGGAGTCAGGGTGCCGAAGCCTCTTGCTGTTAGAAACAACGTGTTGATCATGGAATTCATCGGCAAAGATGGGGTTGGTGCCCCATTATTGAGGGAGCAGCCGCCCAAGGATCCAAACAAAGTCTATGAGACGCTCTTGGTTTACGTACGGAGGCTCTACCGCAAGGCAGAGCTTGTTCACGGTGATCTGAGTGAATACAACGTTATGACTTGGAAGGGACGCTTGGTGCTATTCGACGTGTCCCAGGCAGTGTCGACATCGCACCCAATGGCTGAATTCCTCTTGCGTAGAGATCTGAATAACATAAATAGGTTTTTTAGCCGCCTAGGAGTAAGAGTCCGTTCAACAGATGAATGCTATAAGGAGATTGTGGTACGTGACAAAACCTAGCACTTTCGTGAAAATCCCGACTGAGCGAGTCGGCGTGCTAATAGGACCTGAGGGGACGACGAAAAAGAACATTGAAGAGAAGCTTTCAGTAGAGCTTCAGGTCGATAGCGAAGCAGGCGGAATAACGATAATGCTTGCAGAAAAAGCTACAGATCCATCCCTGCTCTTCAAAACCAAGGACGTTGTCACCGCCCTTGGAAGAGGCTTTTCTCCAGAACATGCTTTTCGACTGATCCGCGACGAAGAAGCCACTCTAGACGTGATAGACCTACGGACAGTTTTCGGCCACTCTGAGTCAGATCTGAAGAGAGTCAAGGGAAGAATAATCGGAATGAATGGTAAGACTCGCAAGATAATCGAGGAGTTGACAGACACGAATGTTGCTGTGTACGGTCACACGGTGAGTATCATCGGAACCATAGAACAAGCTGAGGCTGCCCGCGAAGCAATACAAATGCTCGTCAAGGGCAGCATGCACAGCACGGTCTATCGGTTCCTACACAGGAAACGAAGAGAGCTCAAGAAGAAGATGCTGGAGCTTTGGGAAAAGCCGCCAGAATAAGGAAAACTGCAGCCAAATAGGAATCATCTGGGCCAAGCCTTCACCGCAGTCTTTCGTAGTCATAGTGATGTAGATCACTAGACGGCTATCGGTAGGCAGGTCAGACTGCATTTAAGTTGTGGTGGGCTCCCGCATTCTTGGGACCATACAGGCGTTGTGCTGTACAGCCCTCTCAAGATCCAAATCATCAATGATTCATTGGGGCCAGAGTCGTCATTGCCCACCATGAAAGCAAGGATACAGCCGAAATAAAAAGATATGGAGGCTTGTGACGTTGTGATGGATAAGGTGCTCAAGTACATCAAAATCGTGCCATTGGCCGCGGAAAGCCTCGGCGTTAGGTCAATGTGCACCTACATTGAAACGCGAGACGTAAGGATATTGCTTGATGCGGGAGTCTCAGTCTGTCCCAACAGGTTTGGTTTACCTCCTCACCCCCTAGAATTTAGGGCCATCGCTGAGTGCCGAAGAAAGATTGCAGATGCAGCTCAAAGGGCTGAAATCGTGACGGTGAGCCACTATCACTACGACCATCACACGCCCTCTTATGAGGACTGGCTATGCAATTGGACTGCAGAGACTGAAACGGCAATGCAAATCTATTCAGGAAAGGTTGTTTTGATGAAGAACCCGAGAGAGCACGTCAATTACAGCCAAAGACGCAGAGGATGGATGTTCCAAAGGAATTGCGGTGAATATGCGAAGACGCTGGACAACGCGGACGGGAAGGCCTTTGTCTACGACGACACGTGTGTTAGATTCTCAGAGCCAGTATTTCATGGGCCAGAAGGCTCATTTCTAGGCTGGGTTCTAACTACAGCGATTGAATGCCAAGGAGAGAAGTTCATTTTTGCGCCTGACGTTCAGGGTCCTATGTCGTCGACCACGCTTGACATGTTGATCAAAGAAAGGCCGCTGGCAATCATGATTGGAGGGCCGCCACTCTACTTGGCTGGGTTCAAGGTCGATGAGAGCCAAATCAAAGCTGGATTGAAGAATCTGGAAAATATCGTGATGCAGATACCCATTACGATACTGGACCATCATATTCTGAGAGATGAAGAGTGGAGCATGAAGTCAACGAGCTTACTCCATCAAGCCTATGAGTCTGGCCACACAGTTCTCACGTCAGCTGGGATGCTGGGGCTGAAAGAGAATCTGTTGGAAGCTCATAGGAAAAAGCTGTTTGTAGACGAGCCGCCTTCTAAGGAATTTGAGAAGTGGATGAAGGCAAGCGAAGAAGCGAAGAGGAAATTGAAGCCTCCTCTATGATCCTGTACTCTCATGACAGCCTTTCGGTTCACGTCACGAAGGACTAAGCTGGGGGCTCGCTTGCCAAAGAGGCTTTCTGGCTGCTCTTTCGCCTCTGGAGAAATATGAGGACAATGGACGAGAGGTTGATTGCACCTATGGCTGCAAACACTATGCCGACCTGCAGGAAATATAGGCCGATTGAGTGTAACCCGAGGCGAGCGTCCTCCTCAGGAGGGGCATTTAGGCTGGAGATCGCGAGTCCAAGCGTGAAGAAGGCCGGAAGGCTCCACAGAGGTATGGCGCATAAGGACGCCAACAAACCCTTCTTTGCTGGTTTCTCGACACTGCTCTTGAAAAGGCTCCAGGCTTTAATCATGAAATAGATTCCTGCAACGAACATGATGAAGAAAAAGAGCATCGTTAGCAAGCCAAGCAGCGGGCCGGCATTCCAGAACGCCAGCGGGCTAATCATAGTGCGCCAGACCGAATAGCAGAAGTATGCCGCACCTTCTGCAAAATAGAGAACTGAAATAGCCCGAGTTTTACGGTCATGCTTGGACATATGCAGTGACTCCGCATCCCGATATTATATCAAAGATCAAGAGCATTCTGTTCATGTGCGATCAGTCTCTTAGAGTGCTCTCTTTCCGTAGATTATGCTTCGTTGGTCCTCTCTTATTCGGTCAATCATGTTTTGAAGCATTTCCTTTTCGCTTGTCAGTCTTCCGATGGCGTGGTGAGTTCCATTTGTGAGTGAGGCTATGCTTCGGGTTACGAGAAATCCGTAGGTTTCCCGCCCATACATGTGAGGGTTTGTGTTGATCACTATGACATGAATCCCTTCGTGCTTGACCATCTTGGCCACAGAAAAGACGTCAGAGACGGCAACGTGCTCATACTCTCTCACAGCCACTCGAGCCTCTTCTATGTGTCGAACTTCACCTGTTTCGATGCTCCTTCGCAGTGGTACGTTGGCGCTTCCGTCAGTCACTATCACCATAAGAGGGATGGTTGACGGATCTCTTCTCTTTGCTTCGTTCAAGACTTCGCGAGCCTTGTACATCCCTGCTGCAAGTGGTGTGAAGCCGCTTACGTGCATACCTACTAGCTTGTTTGCCACAACTCCTAGGTTGTTTATTGGATGCTGAATAACAACTGAGTCCAAATCCTTCAAAGCCACTATCCCTACTCGGTCCTTGTATCTGTAGGCTTCACTGTGAAGTTTCAGCAGAGCCTCCCTGACAGCCTCGAGCTTGTACAGCATCGAGCCGCTTAAGTCAACCACAAAAACCATCGTCAAGGGTGCTTTGTATGACCTTAGCTTTTCACGTACGTCTTCAAGCGAGATCCTTAAAGCTGTTTCGAGAGGCCTCTCTCGAGTCCCCTGTCTTCTTGCGGCCTCGCGGACAGTAGCTGGAATGTGAATGTCCACAGGTTTTCCATGGGGGAGCTTCCATCCATACGGTCTACCGCGAGGAAGATTGCTGATTGTTTGTGCATGTCTTCCAGCTAGGAAGCTTCTTTTCCTAGTCTTTGTCCGCCCCATTTTAAGAAAAAACTGAGACGGCGAAATGATCTTCCGACCAAGGCTGCTGGCTATTGGATAGCCTTGCGTGACGTCAGTTGACCAAGAGGCAGCACTTACAGTAGGAATGCCCTCCAACGCGCCCTTCTTCTTGTCCTCCACCTTGTCTTCGTAGGTGTCTCCTCTAAGCTTGTCACCACCAACTTGGACTCCATCTGTAACAGGAGCATCTTTTGGATTCTTCTTCAACCTTCTTCCGATTCCCCAGACGCCCCCGAAGAATCTGGCCGCCATGAATTCGAGGCGCATTCTTTTCCTGTGGATTTGACTTAAAGGGTCC
The DNA here is from genome assembly GCA_964506875.1 of uncultured Candidatus Bathyarchaeia archaeon. Lineage (GTDB taxonomy): Archaea > Thermoproteota > Bathyarchaeia > Bathyarchaeales > Bathycorpusculaceae > CAZDNV01. The sequence continues at coordinate 3,883 of CAZDNV010000030.1, read as the reverse complement.
TTCGCTTCTGCTTTTTTCTCCTGTTTTTCCGTTGCATCCTTTTTGACCCAAAAGACGCCTCTTCCCTTCAGGAAACCCTTCTTTTCTGCTTCCTTCTTTGTGGTTTCCCCTGTTTTCTCGACCTTGAACGGCTTCTTCGCCGAGGCTGCATAAACCTCTGCGATTTCTCGTGGGGTAGCGGGTTCAAGGAAGCCTCCTTCCCTCGTTCTGTGGCTCAATGTAAGCTCAGAGGCTACTTGGACATCGCTGAGAGTTGCTTCTTTTCTATTTTCGAACGCTGCTAGTGAGGCTGCCGCTTTTGCGATGATAATGTCCGGTCTCAATCCGTCAGCTTTCAGGGTCAGGCAGGCTTGCGAAATGCTCTTAAGAAGCTCATCTGGAATAGTCACTTCTTTCAGCGTTTCTCTTGCCTGTCTTATTCTTTTTCTCAGTTCTTCCTGTGATGGTTCATACTTTTCATAGAACTCTTTTGGGTTTGCTTCAAATCCCATGTTTCTTTTGATTATTTCGACTCTGTCTTCCACGGTGGCTATAATGCTTACCGTAACAGAGAGAGGAAAGCGGTCCAAGAGCTGTGGTCTCAATTCACCCTCTTCAGGGTTCATAGTTCCAAAGAATATGAAGCGTGACGGGTGGCTTACAGACATTCCTTCTCTTTCAACGATGTTCCATCCTGTCGCTGCAGCGTCTAACAGATCATCAGCAATGTGGTCGGGCAGTAAGTTGACCTCATCCACATACAGGATGTTTTGGTTGGCTTCAGCCAGTATTCCGGGCTCCAAGGCCTTTATCCCAAGCTTTATGGCTTTCTCCACGTCCAGGCTTCCGATTACCCGGTCTTCCGTGGCCCCCAGAGGCAAATCGACGACAGCCATCTCTTCCTCCTCGACCGTGAGCTCTTTGCTCTTCTTATGCTTCTCCAAGCAGACAGGGCACATATTGGACGGATCATCAGGACTGCAGCTAAATGGGCAATCTTTGATGACTCTGATTTTAGGTAGCACATCTGCCAAAGAGCGAACTATGGTGCTCTTGCCTGACCCCTTGGGGCCCTTTATGAGCAAGCCGCCAATTTTGGGATTAATGGCATTTATCAGGATAGCCAGCTTCAGCTTATCCATGTTGACTATCGCGGAAAACGGAAAGACTACCCTCTTGCGTTTCACTTTTCCGCCGTCTCCAAGTCCTCATGGCCTATAGATGCAAACTTGGACCTATTAGTTTTTGTCCAAGGAAGGCCGAAGCCAAGGCAGTTATCAACTCGACCTTCGGTAGCCATTGTTCGGTGTCTGTGTTGTGAGCCTTGCGGCCTTTCATTTCTTCATACAAAAGCATCAACAGGTGTCATTCTTTCCATGGTTGCTTCAGACAGAGAACCGAAAACTGCCAAGGCGCAGCTCGACACTCCTGTGGAAGATCGCACGATAGCTCACGTTTAGCTTCAGTTCCGTACTTCCTTTCCGTCGAGCGGGCACGCAGAAGAGCCTATAGTTGGTTCTCTAAGATGGTTTTCATGGCCATCGATGCGAAGAGAATCAGTTCGAGGGTTTTGTATGCTTCAATCATATTCTTGGCAGAATACTCTATTTTCAGTCCATCGGTTCTTTTGGCCGTTGGCAGCAGTTCTGCAATGTCGGCGAAATGACTTGCCAAGAACGTAACCTCTACATTCACAGGTTTCTTAGACACAAGCGGTTTGGCCTTGCGGTTACGAAAAGCCAACACGGCTTTCCTGACGGCCCCTCTTAGCTCTTTCTCGATCTTCACCATACTATAGCTGCGTGCAGAAACTCTGCTCAGAGACGTCTTCAAGGCCACGGTTTCGGTCCATGGTGCATGTTTTTTCACATCATCATCAATAAGTTGGGCGTCGCCGGCAACCAATATGACGGGCACGTTTGATTCGCCAGCTGCATATCCGTTTAAGAGAAACTCGCTTGCTTCAATTCCGTTAATTCTCACCTTGTTGACGACCGCTCCGCTGTATGTATGGTCGAACGTTGATTTGGCGGTTCCGAACTTTGAGTGGTAGCCGAGAAATAGGGCTACATCACACCCTTCTATCCCTGCGACCATGCTAACCGGCCTCGGAAAGCCTCTAACAATCTCAACATACTCGGGCAAGTCCTCGACCAGCACATTAACCATGGGACCGTGACTATCAGCTATGACCACTTCATCGAATCCGTTCTTGTGCAATTCCTCTGCCACGATCATCGTCACTTTGGTCACGATTTTTCTTGCTTCAGCGTACAAGGTGCCCTTGACGCCCAGATGGCCTCTAGTAACGATGTACGGCATGCCCTCCAGGTCAACGGAAATGAAAGCTCTCATATGACCGCCTAACATGCAAGCTCTGCTGAGCAAACCATTAAAGCATTTCGATTCTCCGATCCCAGAGCATGATCACCACACGTCATGCACGCCAAATCTACCAGTGCTGACGTGAGTCGATCGGGCAGCGATCATCGATATTGAAGGAATTGGCAATCCCAAAGAGGAAGGAATCTCAGGTTCTCTCCAAGAAAATAAGTGGGGCCGGGGCCGAGATTTGAACTCGGGCACTAGGCTCCACAGGCCTATGGGCTACCAGGCTACCTCACCCCGGCCACTATTCTGCTGACTTGGGTGTCTTTTTCCGTAGTTCTTGCTCATTTGCGTTTCCTCAGGAATATCAAGTTATCCTTTTGGCAAACGTATTCAAAGCCTACTTCAAGCAATCCTTTAACCTCTTCAGGTTTCTCCGCTATTTTAACCGTGAACTCTTCACTAGTCGGCTCAAATATTGTGCGTTCAATGTTTATGTATATCTCGGTGTTGCGTAGCTCTTTATGGCCTAGAAAGTCTTTGACGTAATACGGATCTTTCGTTTGATGATAAAGCATAGTTGCTTTCCAGTGTCGGAACGTGTGAAAAGATATTTTCAATAGCCGTGGATTCTGTAGTTTCGATGATAAGCGTTTTCTGGCTCGTACAAAGGTTGCCTTCATTGAATATAGAGAGCTTTCACCAAAGACCTTCATACTCTCTTTAGGTAGCATGTTCAACATAGCTATCAGTTTTTGGCCAACTTTCCATATTCTAGGGTTAGAGCCTTTCTCTGGATCGTTCAATATTACGGTGCTCTTCTCTAGGTCAATATCCGTCCACAATAGCCTTTTTGCTTCACCGGACCGCATAGCTGTTTCTTTCAGCAATTGTAAGAATGTTGCTGTTTTCTTTCCAGAGCCAGATATTAAAGCGTCTAGCTCTTGCTCGTTTGGTATGAATGGGAATTTGCGTACAACATGGCATTTTGGCTTTTCCCAAGTAAAACGGTTGATTTTCAGGAAGAGACTATAAGCGTTGATGACGTTTCGCTTGCGGTTTTAGCTCCAAGTCTTCTGTTTTGCGATCACTTCCTTGACAGATTCAGGGTTTAGGAGTTCTGCGCCTCTTTCTGACAGCACTTTCAAAGCAACTCGGTTAAGGTGAATGGTAGCTTCAGAATAGCCTTGCTTTTGCATGTAGAAGCAATATTCGATGATCTTTCCCTTGATGTCTGCCGGGGTTTTGTTTTCGTTTGTGCCTCCAGCTGGCCTTTCGATCTGGGTTTGAATTTCCAAGTTTTTCGCGCCCTTGCGAGTCGCGCACACTCGGTAATTACTGTTATTGTAAGGTAAGGTATTTAACTGTTTTTCAATAGTAGTAAGGCTATGCGAAACTATGTTTTTACCAGCAGAGAACGGAAGGTTATCAGGAGTTTCTTGGAAGGCAAGCTCTCCAGGAGTGATCCTTACCTCATGGTTATTCTCACTAGAGTCAGAAACGCCAAAGAGCTTCCTGGTGATTTTGAACTCCTTTCGGCGTTGCGAAAAGCGATAACCGCAAAAGACGCATAACC